>JBDTDN010000241.1:0-2543 GCA_039923055.1 Jatrophihabitantaceae bacterium | reverse complement strand
CGACCGACGAATTCGGCGTGCAACTTGGCGACGCGGAAGTCGTCGTCGACGACCAGGACGGTGATCAGTTCAGTCATGCGCGGCCTGCTGTCGTGCGCGCGGCAGGGTCACCCGAAATCGAGCGCCGCAGCCCTCCCGGACCTCGATGTGGCCGGACAGCTGCTCGATGGCGTGACACACGACGCTCAGCCCGATACCGCGGTGCGGTCCGCCATCCTGGGCCTTGGTCGTCCAACCGCCGATGAAGATTGACTCGACACCACCGGTGGGGATGCCCGGTCCGGTGTCGCTGACGTCCAGGACGAGTTCCTGACCACCCTGGGCCAGCCGCACCTCAACCGCGCGAACCGCGTCCGGAGCAACCGGACCGCTGGTCGCGGCGTCGATCGCGTTGTCGATCAGGTTGCCGGCGATCGATACCAAGGCGTCCGCGATTCTGTCGTCGATATCGACGTGTGAGTCGCACACGACGATCAGGGCGACGCCGCGTTCGCGCGCAACCGTCGTCTTCGCAACCAGCAGCGCGACCACGCGCGGGCCGCTGATGCGTGCCTCCAGCTCGGCCGCCAGACCTGCGGTAGCACCGTCGATCTGGACGGCGAAGCTGATCGCCTCGTCGTAGTGTCCGAGTTCCAACAGGCCCGACATCACGTGCATCCGGTTGGAGAATTCGTGCTGCTGAGCCCGCAGCGCGTCGGTGAGGCGACGCACGTCGTCCAGTTCGCGTAGTGCGTCCTCGAGCTCGGTGCGATCTCGCAGTGTGATGACGGCGCCGAGGTCGCGTCCACCTCCGGTCACCCGCCGCCGGCTAGCGAGCAGGAACCGCCCGGCGTGCAGCACGATCCGGTCAGCGACGTCGGGCGCTGCCGGCTCCACCAACTCGCGCAGCGCACCGGGTGCGAGCACCTCCCACAGCGGCCGACCGGCGTCCCAGAGCGTGCTGCCGAGCAGCAGTCGAGCCTGGTCGTTGACCAGCCTGATCCGGCCGCCGGAATCCAGCGCAACCACTCCCTCGCGGATCCCGTGCAGGGTGGCCTCCCGTTCCTGAACAAGCGCGGCGATCTCGTCCAGTTCCAACCCGAACGTCTGGCGCTTGAGCCGTCGGGCCAGCAGCAACGCGACTGCTAGCCCGACCGCCACAGCAACCGCGAGGTACAGGCCGAACGAGGTCAACTCGCCGGTGACCTGGTCGGCGAAGCTGGTCTCCAGGACGCCGACGGACACCTCGCCCATGACCTGGCCGTTCGCCGCGAGCACCGGTGCCCGGCCGTTGGCCGAGTAGCCCAGGCTCCCGTGATCGATGCCGACGTGGGTGCGCCCGTCAAGTGCGACGACCGGCTCGGCAATCTTCTGCCCGATCAGGTTCGTGTTCGGGTGTGAGTAGCGGATGCCGGACTGGTCGATCACCACCACGTACGAGGCCCGCGTGCTGTGCATGATCGACATCGCAAGCGGTTGAACTTGGGCGGGACGCTTCGAGCTCAGCGCATCGATCACCTCGGGCATCGCGGCCGTCGCGCTCGCGATCGCCAGTGCGCGTTGCTCGTACTGGCGATCGAGCTGGCTGTGGACGGTGCGTGCCAACAGCGCGAAACCGACCACGCCGGCAAGCACGAGCACCACGACCTGCCCGGCAAGCAACTGCGTAGACAGCCTGCGACCTCGACGGAGCCAGCGCACCACGCGCTCAGTGTGCCTGCCGGGGGCTGGCGCGGCGAGTTTGCAGTCCTGAGCTATATGAGCAAAACGCGCTTTATGAGATGCGGCGAGATCAATCCGCACATGGTTCCCGTCCACCCGCCACTGACCGTAGACATCTCATCGGACCGGTACTGCGATCCAGGTCACATCCATTGCTTACGGCTCGACGGGAAGGACTGAAACCACATGGCCCAACGAACAAAGCGCCGCGCGGACGTAGCCGCGGCCTTAAGCGAAGGCTCAGCCGGTGCCGCCCGCATCGAGATCACCGGGCTCGCCAAGCGCTTCCTCACACCCAACGGCGAGCCTTTCACCGCCATCCGTGACGTGAGCTTCGCGGTCGAGCCGGGGCAGTTCTGCGCGATCGTCGGCCCGACCGGTTGTGGCAAGTCCACCACTCTCGGCCAGGTCTCGGGCCTGGACCGGCCGAGCGCAGGATCGGTCAAGGTGGGCGGCCGCGAGGTGCGCAGCATCACCAAGGGCGTCAGCTTCATGTTCCAGTCCGACGCACTGTTTCCGTGGAAGAACGTGCTCGCCAACGTGATGATCGGCCCCACCCTGAACGGAATGCCAAGAAAGGATGCCATCGCGCTTTCCCGCGACTGGCTCCGGCGCGTCGGCCTGGCGGGCTTCGAGGATCGCTACCCGCACCAGCTCTCCGGCGGCATGCGCAAACGCGTAGCGATGGCCGCGGCACTGATCAACGAGCCGAAAATCTTGCTGATGGACGAACCGTTCGGCGCGCTTGACGTGCAGACGAAGGCGATCATGCAGACCGAGCTGCTCGGGCTCTGGGAGCAGCTGCGCCCCTCGGTGCTGTTCATCACCCACGACCTCGACGA
>JBDTDN010000240.1:0-6316 GCA_039923055.1 Jatrophihabitantaceae bacterium | reverse complement strand
GGGTGCTGGCGCTGCGCACTCCGGCGGCCGAGGATGTCGCCGCGGTGCTGGTCCACCGGGACGGCATCGACCCGGCCACCGCCGACTGGGCCGCGTCGGTGTCCGGCGGACATGTCGGCCGGGCCAGAGCGCTGGCCAGGAACCAGGCGAGCCGCGAGCAGCGGCAGCGAATCTTGGCGGTACCCGGGGCACTGCGCTCCCTCGGCGACGTGTTCGCCGAAGCCGGTGACCTGCTGGCGGTGGCCAAGGAGCAGTCCGCCGAGCAGTCCGGTCGCCGAGACGACGCCGAACTGACGGAACTGCGGACCGCCCTTGGCGCCGGCGGCACCGGTAAGGGCGCGCTGGCCGCGACCCGCGGCACCGCGGGCGCGGTCAAGGAGCTGGAGCGTCGGCAGAAGTCGCGCGCCACCCGCACCGAGCGCGACGTGCTGGACCGGGCCTTGGTCGATCTGTCTGGCTTCTATCGCGACGTGATCGCCAGGGCGATGGGGGCGACGGTGCCATTGACCAACCCGGACTTCGCCACAGAGGTTGACACGGCGGCGGCCCGGTTCGGTGCCGATGGAGCGCTGCGCCGGTTGGACGCTGTGCTGGCCTGCCGGGAGGCGATCGAGACGAACGTGAAGCCGCAGATCGCCGTGGAGGCGATGATGATGGCCCTGTACACCGGCTGATTCGGGTATCCGGCGCCGACGGTCGAGGCCCCGTCCGACGCCGGATTCCGTGCTCGCTGCGAGGCGCCGCCGCAAGCCGCGGGCAACTGCGGTGGTTCGGCCGGGTAGCGTCGACTCCTATGGGCATGCTGTGTGCGGTGACATTCACCGACAAGGGCCAGCTGCACTATGCCGACCCCGGCGAGCTTCGCCTAGAGGTCGGCGACCATGTGTTGCTGGCCACCGACAACGGACCGGTGGCAGCCAGGGTGGTGTGGGCCGCGGAATACTGCTCCGAGGACACCGTCGGCTTCCCCTTGGTGGTCGGCATGGCCGGGCAGGCGGACCTGGACGCGCTAGCTCAGATGCGCAAGACGAAGGCGCGAACAATCGTCGCCACTCGCAGGCTGGTCCGCGAACACGCCCTGCCGATGAAGGTGCTGGCCGCCGACCCACAGCCGTCGGCAGGCCGCACGGTGATCTTCTACTCCTCGCCGGAGACGGTGGACTTCCGCTCGCTGCTCCGGGACCTGTCGGCCACCTTGCACACCAAGGTCGAGCTGCGGCAGCTGGGTGCCAGGGACGCAGTCAAGGTGACCGGTGCCATCGGCTCCTGCGGCCGGGATACCTGCTGCTCCACGTTCTTGAAGGAGTACGAGCCGATCACGTTGGCGATGGCCAGGGACCAGGATCTGCCGGCCAACCCGCTGCGGATCGCCGGTGCCTGCGGCCGGTTGATGTGCTGCCTGAAGTACGAGCACCCGCTCTACCAGGAGTTCAAGGCGACCGCGCCGGCGATCGGGGCGCAGGTGGACTCCCCGGACGGCCCTGGGGTAGTGATCGGGCATTCGGTTCCCGCCGAGTCGCTGGTGATCAAACTGAATGCCGACGGCACCCACCACGTGTGCCCCAAGGCCTCAGTGTGCGGGGCGCGAAAGGCCTACGAGTCCCGCCAGGACGGGCGGAACGAGGAGTAGCAGAGAGCCGGCCAGCGGTTCGGCTGTGTCATCGGGGCAATCGCGCTGCTGGCCGCTCGGAGAGCGGTAACATCACGGGTCTGTATCAATCCGGAACGTCAACCCTCCGTCACACGTCATGGTGTCGCATCGGTGCCACAGTGGTGATGGACGCCTGATACGGCTAACGGGAAGTTGGGCGGTCGCATCGGGTGGTTCAGCGGTCGGGGACATGATTGAGGTGACGGACAGTGACGGTACGGGCACGGTGGATCACGCCGCTGGTGGCGCTGACGGGTCTGCTGATGACGGTCAGCGCCTGTTCCTCGACGCACGCGGCGTCCCCGCAGGGCGCCGGGCAGCAGGTGGTCAGTCCGGCAGGGCAGTCGACGGCTCTGGCACAGACCCGTCCGGCAGCGCCGTCGGTGACAGTGCCGCCGATCACGAACAGATCATCGGAGTCCAGCACAGCCAGGCCGACCAGTAGCGACCCTGCGACGTCGAGCAGCCTGCTTCCCGCCTCCAGCACACCCACTGTTTCAGGCACACCGACGACCAGCGTGCCGCCGGTGCCGCCGCCGGTCGCCACGGTGAGCGCCACTCCTGCCCTCGGTAGCACGGAGGTCTCACCGGTCGCGCCGATTGCCATCAGCGTCGCCCAGGGCACCATTTCGTCGCTCACCTTCACCAATGCGGCGGAAGGCGTCGCAGTCGAAGGTGCGCTCTCGGCGGGCAACGCCACCTGGACGCTGGCCCAACCACTGGGGTACGGCAAGACCTACACCGTCGCCGGAACCGCGGTGGGAACCGACGGCAAGTCCGTCCCGATCACCGGGACCTACAGCACGCTGCGCACCATCGAACCCATCACCACCAGCATCTCGCCCGGCTCCGGCGCGGTGGTCGGAGTCGGTGCCCCGGTGATCGTGCGCTTCGGGTTGAACCCGAAGGACAAGGCGCTGATCGAGAAGCACGTCATCATCACCACCACCCCCAAGGTGGACGGCTCCTGGGCCTGGATCACCCACGACGGGGACTCCTACCCGTCGCTAGACTTCCGGCCTAAGGACTTCTGGCCGGCCGGCACCAAGGTGCACGTCGAGTCCGACATCTACGGCCTGAATTTCTCCGGCGACTACTACGGCGGCGACAACGCGGTCAGCGACTTCACCATCGGGCGCAATCAGGTGACCTACGCCGATGCGCAGACCCACATGGTGACCGTCAAGCGTGATGGCACAACAGTGGCCACCTACCCGGCGTCCTTGGGCATGGGGGACAACCCGAACAGCGCCTACGGGCTCAACAAGAACTTCGTCACCCGATCCGGCACCTACATCGTGATGGACAAGCAGCAGAAGATCCTGATGAGCAACCCCAAGCCGGGCGGCGGTTGGTACTACCACAACGTCCCGGAATACTGGGCCGTCCGGATCAGCAATGACGGAGAGTTCCTGCACTACAACGATGGCACCACATCCCGCCAGTTGGGGCACGTGAACATTACGCACGGCTGCGTGAACCTTGGCGAGGCCGATGCCAAGGCGTACTTCGAGATGGCGATCTATGGCGACCCGGTGGTGGTGACCGGCACCAGCGTCGCGCTGGGCCCGTCCGATGGCGATATCTACGACTGGGCAATCCCGTGGGAGACCTGGTCGAAGATGTCGGCGCTGGCGCCTGACTCGATAGTCCACTGACCTTGCATCTTGCGCTGCCGCTGACGCTGACAGCGACACCGCCGCGGTCTGATCGCTGGTCTCGCGCGAGTTCGGCGCACTGTGAGCGACCCGCTAGACTTGCCGACGCTGCCGCCTTAGCTCAGTCGGTAGAGCGTCTCACTCGTAATGAGAAGGTCTGGAGTTCGATTCTCCAAGGCGGCTCGGTGGCGACACACTCCATGACCTGCGGGAACGCGGGTCATGGATGACGACTGCCCGCGGCGGTCGCCTGATCGCTTCCTTTGGTGTTGTTCATCATCGACCGGGGCGTGTCGGTTGGTCGAGCGCCTGCTGCAGTTGGTGCGCGTGGGCTTCGACGCGCTCGGCGAGCCTTTCGGGCAGGTCGCTGCCCAAGTCGGCAGTCAAAGGGTCAGTGGCGGCACGGCGAAACGCCTCCGGTGCCAATTCGAGCATGCGCTCGACCCGGGCGAGCACCTGCTCCGGTGACTGACCTGAGCGCTGTGCGAATGTCGCCCATGCCGACCGGCCGGTGGTGCCGATGGTTGGGGCATCGCCGATGCGCATCGCCAGAGCCAAACGCCCGGGCGCCCGGTACGGCAGCAAGGAGTTCAGGTCGTACCAGGGGGCCAGCCGCACGGTGGTGTCCTGCAACAGCAGCGAGTAGTTCTTGGCGTGCCCATCGGTGCCCGCTGCCAGCCAGTTCCAAGCGAGCGCATCGGTGGACCGTGCGATATCGTCCTCGCGGGCCGAGCTTTCGCGGCGCACTCCTTGCACGAGATCGGCAGCCGTTGGCCCGCCGTCGCTCTCGTACTTGCGGGTAGATGGCAGCCCCAATGCTTGACACAGGTCTTCCTGGTGCAGCCGACGCCATTTACCGTTCGGGCCGCGACGACGGTCATAGCGTTGGACGACGAGCCGACGGCATCGAGGCGTTCGGGTCGGACGAACTGGGCCGCGCCGGCAACGTCCTCACCGACGAACCGGAGAAGATCGAACGGTGCTTGGGTGCCCACACCGAACGCGGCCCGCCAGCGTCGACGGACCTCGGAGTTATCTGGCAGCAGGTTGTCCAGCCATGTCTCGATCGCGCTGCTGCTGTGTCTTCGCACGATAGGGCGCATGGATACCGATAGCGGTGTGCCTTTGTAGGCGCCTTCGTATCCGAAGCGAACCCGGCCCGACGGGAGCTTGCGCAATTCGCCGATCACTTGGTCGCCGAGAACGACCAGTAGAGTGCGGTTGTCAGCGCGGGGCATCGCTACCCGCTGGTTGGCGGAGTCCTTCGAGCACGTCGTTCAGATCGAATTCGTCATTGTTCGCTCGCGTTGCCGGTGCGCCCCCGGCTCGCAGGTCGACACCCAACGCGTCGAAGAGCTTGAGTACCTTGCCGAGTTCTGCCCGGTCGTGGCGCCCGCGTTCGAGGTCGACGAGCCATTGGCGGCTGACGCCGGAAAGCTCAGCGAGGTGCGCCTGCGACCAGCCTCGGTCCTGACGTTGACCGCGGATGTACGCCGCGACGTCGCCCACGGTGCGGAGCCAGTACCCTTCCCCGCCATCTCGCGACGTTGTCGCCATATGGCGACGGCATCACGTTGTCGCCGCTCGCTTACATTCGATGCATGTCGGCGTTTGGCGACACCTGCGATCGAGCGGGCGCCAGCCACATGCCGGCGCAGGCGGGAAAGGCGCAAGTAACACCACGCGGGGGTTTACGCGTCACGTACGTTACGAAGTGACACGCCGGTGATAGCCCCGGTGTCATGTCTCTACGGCGCCTCCCCGAGGGTTCACCATCAGTAGGGCATGACGCATCGGCGACGTCGGGCGAGCTCGTAATCGGGCGGGCGACAGTGCCGCTATCGCTGTCAGTTCGTCGGCCGCGAGGACCTGCCGGTGCTGGCCCAGGCCGCTATCGCGCACGCGCAGTTCGAGACCATTCACCCGTTCGCCGACGGGAACGGACGCACGGGCGGCGCGCTGGTCCACGTGATGCTGCAGTCCAAGAAGATGGTCACCTCCGCCACCGTCCCGATCAGCGACGGGCTGCTCGCCGACAAGGGCCGCCACTTCAAGCCGTTGACCAGCTACCGGAAAGGAGACGCGGCCTGGTCGTGTCCGTATTCGCTCACGCCGCGCTGCACGCCGTCGATCGCGGGCGGCGGCTCACTGCTCGAATCGGCGACATCTAGGCAGGTTGGCGATCCCGCATCACGGCGCGTGCCGACTCGGCCGGGTGGAGGGTGATCGATGCGCTCCCTGCGCACCCTGTTGCCGACGCCGAGACTTTCGCGATGGCGGTGGGCAGCGACTCACGCAATATCCACCGTCAGCTCCGGATGCTCGCCGATGCGGGAATCCTCGTCGGCGGTCAGCACTACACGTCGCGCAGGTACTTGTTCCGGGCGCCTGATCTGCTCGACGCGCTCGACGCCTTCGCCACGGATTTCGGACGCCGGGCCGTTGATCGGCGATGCTTCACGGCTGATCGTCCGGACGTGACCGGTGAGCTGAAGGGCTCGAGCCAGCGCCGTGCGCCGCGTTGTCAGTCTGCGGTGGGATCGACCGTCAGCGGTTCGTGGGCGCAGGCCTGGGCGAAGGTGCTGAACTGCGCCCAGCTCAGCCCGATGCTCTCGGTGTGGATCATCGGGTGGAAGTTGATCTGCGCCGCGCCCACGAGAGCGCGGTCCACTACCAGCGTGACGGTCCGGGTTGTGTCGTTGAAAAGCGAAAGCGGCGTTGCGGTGCCCGGAGTCACATGGAGAAATTCTGTCATGCGCTCCGGTGCGGCGAAGCCGAGTCGCCCCTGGGCGCCGATCTTTGTGTGCAGAGTTTTCAGATCGACATCGGTGTCCTCGTTGGCGGTGACGAAGAAGAGCCTGCCCTTCTTGTCCTTGAGCAGCAGGTTCTTGGTGAACTCGCCGGGCAGATCGCCGCGTAGCCGCTTGCCTTCTTCGACAGTGGTGTGCGCCGGGTAGCCCACGATCGGTGCGTCGATTCCGGCCCCGGCCAGAAATTCCAGCAGCCG
>JBDTDN010000239.1:0-6636 GCA_039923055.1 Jatrophihabitantaceae bacterium | reverse complement strand
CCAACAGTGGTCGGGCGGGTGAGGCCAGGTCCCCGCGAGGTAGTTCGCCATCTGATCGGTCCCCGCGAGGTAGTTCGCCATCTGATCGCGGAACTGCGCCATCCCGCACTCGCTCCTCGGCCGGCGGTTCACGCTCCGCTGGTGGTACCAGCCGCGGATCTGATCGCGAGGGCGGTGTTCGCGCCGGGCGCCCAGCACGTTCAACTTCAGGTTCCTCCCGTGATCGTGACGCTCGCCCCGACCGGTCCGGCGGAGATACCCGGCGTCCCGGTCGAGATACCCGCGGTACCGCTACGAGACAGGGCGAACGGCCCCGGAGCTCAGGTTCGGTTGGCCGCCCCAGTGCGTATGTCCCTCGCGATGGGGACCGGCGTTTCGATGATCGACCGGTGCGCCCGCGGCGCGCGAGCGATGCAGTTCCCAAAGTCCCGGAGCCTGAGCTCCCTGACCATGTCGACATTGCGCTGTTGGACCGCTCTGTGCGGGCCGAGCTGCGATCACTCAGCAAGCCCAATGCCGAGGCGGTCGCTGGACACCTGATCGCCGCCGGGCAACACCTGTATTCCGATCCGCAGCGTGCGCTTGCCCATGCCCGCGCCGCGCGCGGACGTGCCTCGCGTATTGCCGCTACCCGTGAGGCCGTCGGCGTCGCCGCGTATCACGCCCAGGAGTGGGCGGAGGCAATCACCGAGTTGCGGACGGCGCGACGAATTTCCGGGGATCCTCGCAATCTGCCGCTGCTGGCCGATTGTGAACGCGCGCTGAGCCGGCCCACTCAGGCTGCTCGAATGTTGAGTGACCCCGATGTCGGGCGGCTGGATCCGGAGACGCGCGCCGAGTTGTTCATCGTGGTCGCCGGTGCGAGGCGCGATCTCGGGCAACTGGATGCGGCACTGGCGGTACTGTCCCGCGGTGGGCTGGACGAGAGTCGACCACGCCCTGGCTCGGTACGCCTCTGGTACGCCTACGCCGATGCCCTTGAGGCAGATGGTCAGACCGAGCAGGCGGCGCACTGGTTCGCCGCCTCAGCCGGCCGCGACAGCGATGGTGACACGGATGCTGCTGAGCGTGCCGCGGCGCTGCTCTAGTTGATCGCACCGACAGTTCCGGCGGTGAATGCGCATTTGTCCGGTTGTCCCCAGATCTGTCTGGTGGGTCGCAGGTGGTGCGCCGCTCGCCCACGATGGAGTGATGAGCAAAGCAATAGAGCATGACGAGGTCAATTCGGTCGCGTTGCGTGGCCGGCTCGCAGCCGATCCGGAGCTGCGGACGATGCCGAGTGGCGATGAGCTGTGTTCGTTCCGGGTGACCGTGGATCGTCCGCCGGGTAGCCGGACGCGGGTCGACAGCATCGACTGCTCGACCGTGGCGGCGCGTGTGCGTCGGACGATCCAGAGTGCGCGTCCGGGTGACGAGTTGGTCGTGCGTGGCAGCCTGCACCGGCGGTTCTGGCGGTCGGCGACCGGTCTCGGTAGCCGGTACGAGGTAGACGTCCGGACCGCCCGGGTCAGTTCTCGTCGGCGAACCGTCGCATGACCAGGCCCGACGCGGGCTTCGGCGTGAAGAGCGTGGACTTCCTCGGCATCCGACCCCCGGCGGCAGCTACGGCTGCGACCGCGGCGACCGGCGTCGGTCGCAAGAGGACAGCGGTACCTGCCGTTCGTTGTGCATTGGTGAGAGCTTCATCGACGTCATGCGCGTACCCAACCTCCTCTACCGTGTCGCGAAGGCCGAGGCCTCCTACGATCAGGCCTCGGTGCAGCACTGTCACGTCGAGTCCGCCCAATTCGGCCGGTTCGTCGGCGCGGGTCGATGCGGCGGCCAAAATGCCTGCCCGATCGCGGACCACGACGTGTCGCGTGCCGTCGGTCAGCACGACTGCGAATCCAGGTACGGCGCTGATCGCCTCGAGGCCGTCCTGGGCCGAGCGGACGTCGTCGAACTCTGCGACGGCCACGAGCTTCTCAAGAGCTACTGGCAGCGGCAATCCGACCAGGACTCGGTGAATGGCATGCACCTGAGGTCCGTAGTCCGTCGAGTCAACAAGCAGGGTGAGGCCGAAATCCCACGGTCCGGGCCCGGACTGAAGGCGTCGTTGCTCCTGAAGTTGACGGTAGGTCGCGTAGCGATGGTGCCCGTCGGCGATCAGCGCGCGACGAGCAGCGAGGTCCTGCCGTATGGCGCCGAGCGAGTCCGGATCAGTCAGCGCCCACAGCCGATGGGTGATCCCGTCGGGAGTCTGTGTCTGGGCAATCGGCTCCTGCGTATCGACATCACGTACGGCTTGAGACGCGGCACCCCCGCCGTCGTACACCAGATAGATGGGTTCGACGTTCGCCTGCGTCGACACCATGAGCGCAAGCCGATCGGTAACCGGGCCGGCCATCGTATTCTCGTGCGGCAGGATGACGCCGTCCGCCGGATCACGCAGTTCCACCGCTCCCAATAGCCCGCGGGTACACGTCCGGTCGCCACCGCGCATCTCGTATACGTACAGCGCCGGGGTGGCATCCACCGCGTACAGCCCGTTGAGGATCCCCTGATCAAGTCGCGCCGCCGCCGCCGAGTACTTGTCACGACCGCCGGCGGGTTCGGGCAGCACGATCGCGACAGCGTTGTCTGGATCGTGTTCCAGCAGTTCGGCGCGATCCTCGCTGGTGATCACGTCGTACGGCGGACAAAGCAACTTGGCCAGCCGGGCGCTGTCAACTGCCGGACGCACCGCACGGAAGGGCCGCAGTACCAGACCGGACACTGTCGGGTCGGTCATCGAACTACCCTGCGTTGGTCGGCTTCGTCCGCGAAGCGGAGGAGAAGGTTTAACCCCGGTACTCATGTCTGGCGATCGTACGCACCCGGCGGTGCATGCGATCATCCGTGCCATGAGCATTCAGCCCGGTCAGCGCACTCCGAACCTGCAGGGCTCGCCCGAGCCGCTGTCACGCACGTTCGATGTGGCGTTGCTGGACCTGGACGGAGTCGTGTACGTCGGGCCCGATGCGGTGGCAGGCGTGCCTGCTGCCTTGGCGGCGGTACGCGAACATGGGATGCGACTCGCCTTCGTCACCAACAACGCAGCCCGTCCACCCACGGTCGTCGCCGAGCACCTCACACGGCTCGGTATTCCGGCCGTGCCTGACGAAGTCACGACGTCAGCGCAGGCGGCCGCCGGCTACCTCGCTAACCGACTCGCGCCCGGAGCGCATGTGCTCGTCGTAGGCACGGTCGGCTTGGAACAGGCGCTGGCCGAGCGTGGCCTGGTGCCGGTTGCCGTTGCTGACGGGGACACAGCCGCCGTCGTGCAGGGATATTCGCCGGACCTCAATTGGCGGCAGTTGGCAGAGGGTGCCGTGGCGATAGGGACCGGGGTGCCGTGGGTTGCGACCAACGCCGACCCGACGGTCCCCTCATCACGGGGTCCGCTGCCGGGCAATGGCTCGATGGTCGCGGCGCTGACCCATGCGACGCGGGCGGTCCCCATCATCACCGGCAAACCGGACCCGACGATGCACCTGGAGTCGGTGCTGCGATCGGGGGCCCACCGCCCGATCGTTGTCGGTGACCGTCTGGACACCGACATCGAAGGTGCCAACGCTGCGAACTGCCCGAGCCTGTTGGTGCTCAGTGGGGTCACGGACGCGTCGACCATGTTGAGTGCCGGACCGCAGTCGCGGCCGATGTATGTGGGCCGTGATGCCGGTGCGCTGCTCCAAATTCATCCGGACCCGTCGGTCACCGACAGCCAGGTTGTGGTGAATCGCTGGCGAGTCACGCACGACGGGCAGGCGCTGACCCTGGCCCGCTGCCATTGCACCGATGTCAGACCGGTTGCCGACGACAGCGGGGACGGGCTGGACGCGATTCGAGCGCTCGCGGTGGCGAGTTGGCGCGTGCAGGACGCCGGTTCCGGCCGCCCCGAGATCCTCGCCGCCGATTCGGAGGCCGAGGCGGTGTTGACCGAGCACGGTCTACGCTGACTTGGGCGGGCGCATCCTCGGGACGTGCCAAATCAGAACAGGGCGCGCAGCTTGAGCAGATCGAAGACACCGGCCTCAATCTTCACCCGGCCTGTGGCCCAGGCAGAGGCCATGCTCAATTGGCCGGCGACCATGGCGATCAGGTCGTCGCTGCTCATGGCCATCCGAATCTGGGCATCGCGGTTGTCCACCTGCCGAATGTCGGTCAGCCTGGCGTCGTGCAACTGCCCGGCAAAGGTGACCTGGAGATCACGCAGCGTGCACGTGAGGGTTCGTTCGAAGTCTGCTTTTTTCCGGCGAGCCGGATCCGCGTCGGCGAGCCGGCGTGCGAGTTCGTGCAACGCGGACTCGCAGGCGGCGATCGTAGCCATCGGCGACCTCTCCTGCTGGATCGAGCGGGACCTGTGGTTCGGGCAGACTCGGCAGATCGTTCGGGCTCCTGCGGTCGGTGCGAGATTACCCGAGCGGCCCGGGCGGTAACGTCATGGCAGTTCGAAGCCTGGCCCTGGCGGGCGGCGCCACCGAAGGGATGCACTAGTGACCATGTCGGATGAGTCGGCGAACGTGGGCTCTGCACCGGAGCAGGCGTCCACCGTCGCAGATCAGATCGCCGCTCACCTGGCAGAACTCGACACCGTCGCGCAGAAGCCGCTGACAGAGCACGCCGATGCCTATCAGCGGGTCCACGTGGAACTGCAGCGCGCGCTCGCCGAGATCGACAGCGTATGAAGATCCGCAGTGCACCAGAACGGCGCAGTTGAGTCGTGGCGCCCCGCGTCCTGCGGCTGGATGCCGAACTCGTCCGCAGGGGATTGGCACGGTCTCGCGAGCATGCCGTCGAACTCATTACCGCTGATCGCGTCGAGGTGCGGGGCGTGCGCGCGAGCAAGCCGGCGACGGGAGTCCAGGCAGACACCCCGGTCCGAGTCCGCCCCGATGACGATGACCCGGGCTACGCCTCGCGCGGTGGCCACAAACTCGCCAGTGCGCTCGCCGCGTTCGCCGATATCGACCCGTCCGGCCTGCGGTGTCTGGACGCCGGGGCGTCGACCGGTGGCTTCACCGACGTCCTGCTCCGGGGCGGTGCCCGAGAGGTCGTCGCCGTCGACGTCGGCTACGGCCAACTGACGTGGGCGCTGCGGAACGATGAACGCGTACACATTCATGACCGGACGAACGTCCGCACGCTCACCCCGGAGGCGATCGGCGGCCAGGTGGACCTGACCGTGGCCGATCTGTCGTTCATCTCGCTGAAACTGGTACTACCGGCGCTCAGTGAGTGCACGCGCACCGATGGTCACGTCGTCCCGATGGTGAAACCCCAGTTCGAGGTGGGTAAACAGCGGCTGGGCAGCGGCGGTGTCGTCCGCGATCCGAAGTTGCGGGCCGAGGTGGTCGCAGACGTCGCTGTCGCGGCCGCGGCGTTGGGTTGGCACACTGCTGGGGTGACACCGAGCGCACTGCCCGGTCCGGCGGGGAACGTGGAGTTCTTCCTCTGGCTGCGCCGCGACGTTTCTCGACCGATGTCTACCGAACAGATCGCGCAGATCGTCACGACGGCGGAGGTGCATTGAGACGATGAGATCGATCCTGCTGATCATGCACACCGCGCGACCCCAGATCACTGCCCTGTCGTTGCGGCTGATCAGGCAGCTCAACTCGGCTGGTTTCGAGGTTCGCATGCTCCCGGATGAAGCGGCAGGGGCGGGAGCGAACACCGCAACGGTCATCGGGCCAGAGCACGCCGCCGACGGCACCGAGTTGGTGATGGTGCTCGGCGGCGACGGCACATTCCTTCGCGCTGCCGAACTGGCACACCCGGTCGGCGTACCGATGCTCGGTGTGAACCTCGGGCACGTGGGCTTTCTCGCCGAGGCCGAGCCGCAGGCGCTTTCCAGCGCCGTCGAAGCGATCGTCAATCACGAGTATGACGTCGAAGAGCGGGTCACGGTGGACGTCGAGGTCTGGGTCGACGGTGAGCTTCACGCTCAGGCATGGGCTCTGAACGAGGCGTCGTTGGAGCGCACAAACCGCGAACGGATGCTCGAGGTGGCGGTGGCCATTGACGGTCGACCGCTGTTGCGCTTCGGATGCGACGGAGTCCTGTGCTCCACGCCTACGGGATCGACCGCGTACGCGTTCTCGGCGGGCGGGCCGATCATCTGGCCGAACGTCGATGCGCTGCTGGTCGTGCCGAACGCCGCGCATGCACTCTTTTCCAGGCCGGTTGTTGTCGCTCCCAGTTCAGTCGTCGACATTGACCTGCAGACCGACGGTTACGACGGGATGCTCAGCTGCGATGGGCGCCGGTCTGTATCGGTGCCGGCCGGTGCGAAGGTCCGGATGCGGCGCGGCGCGCTGCCGGTGCGGATCGTCCGGCTCGGCGAGTGGAGCTTTGTCGACCGGCTGGTCAATAAGTTCCAGCTTCCGGTACGGAGCTTTCGCGAGGCATCGGCGTTGCTGGACGAATTCCCGGCGGAGTGAGGCTGTGCTCGAGGAACTCCACATCACCGGGCTCGGCGTCATCGACGACGCGCTGCTCACGTTCGGCCCGGGCCTGACGGCCGTCACGGGCGAGACGGGTGCCGGCAAGACAATGGTGGTCACGGGGCTGTTGCTGCTGTTCGGCGGCCGGGCCGATGCCGCACGGGTGCGGACA
>JBDTDN010000238.1:0-2922 GCA_039923055.1 Jatrophihabitantaceae bacterium | reverse complement strand
AACATTCGGAGCGTCAGCTCAGCGCCGGGCACGCCGGAGACCGCGCCCTTCCGGAGCACCCATGAGTGCATTGTGCACACCCACGCCTTGGTCGGCGGGCGAATCAACAGATCCACGACCCACGGTTCTTTTGACGAGCACACGAAGTCTCTCGAGCACACGAAATCGGAGATGTGCGGATGACTGGTGAGTTGGGGCTGCGGGTGTGGCGCGGTGACGCCGTGGCTGGTGGCGGTTTTGTCGAATACATCGTCCCGGTCGAGGAGGGCGAGGTTGCGTTGGACGTTGTGCTGCGCTCGCAGGCGACCCAGGCCGGCGATTCGGTGGTGCGCTGGAACTGCAAGGCGGGTAGGTGCGGCTCGTGCAGTGCGGAGATCAACGGGCGACTCAGGCTGATGGGCATGACCCGGCTCTCGGCGCTGCCGGCTGGCGGTCCGGTGACGGCCGCGCCGCTGCGGACGTTTCCGGTGATCTGTGATCTGGTCACTGATGTGTCGGAAAACTATCGCAAGGCGCAGCAGGTTCCGGCGTTCGCGGCACCGTCTGAGCTGGGGCTCGGTGAGTACCGGATGGCCCAGATCGACGTTGGACGTAGCCAGGAGTTTCGCACCATCGACGAGCGCTACGACCCGTTGCGAATGCTGATACCGCGCTGGCGCCATCGACCGGGACGTCACCGCGACGCACCCGGCGCCACCCCGCACCCTGCTCGAGAAACGGACTAACCGATGTCTGGCACCGGCACTGTTGTAGCGATCGCCACCCCGCTCGAGACCGAACTGGTAGCCAGGATCGAGGCGGTCGATGACCGACTGCAGGTCCGGTATGAGCCCGACCTGCTTCCGCCGCCACGGTTCATGTGCGACCACCGTGGCGCAGCGTCATTCCACCGCACCTCCGAACAGAACGGGCGCTGGCGGGCGATGCTCGCCGAGGCCGAGGTGTTGTTCGGGATCCCCGACGACTCACCCCAGGGGCTGGCCGATGTCGTGCGCAGCGGCGGCCGACTGCGGTGGGTGCAGGCCACGTCGGGCGGTGCCGGTGAGCACGTCGCCGCCGCCGACCTGAGCACAGAGGAACGGCAGCGGGTACTGATCACCCGCGCCGGCGGGGTGCACGCCGGCCCACTGGCCGAATTTGCGATCTTCGGACTGCTTGCCTTCACCAAGGGGCTGCCGCGACTGCTCGCCGACCAGCAGGCCAAACGCTGGGACCACTACCCAGTGGCCGAACTGGCGGGCAGCACCGTGCTCGTCGTCGGGCTCGGCTCGGTCGGCCTGCAGGTGGCCAGGCTTGCCAAGGCGTTCGGTATGCGGGTCATCGCCGTCAACCGCAGCGGCCACACCGATTCTCCGGATGTGGACCAGATCCGCACTGCACGGTTCCTGGGCGACCTGCTGCCGGTGTCACACGGTGTCGTGCTCACCCTGCCGCTGACCGAGAAGACCCGCGGGATGATCGACGCCGCGGCTATCGCCCGGATGCATTCGCGTGCAGTGCTGGTCGACATCGGCCGCGGCGGTGTGATCGACGAGCCGGCATTGGTGCAGGCGCTGCAGCAGGGCAAGCTGGCCGGTGCCGCGCTGGACGTCTTCGCCACTGAACCGGTACCGGCCGACAGCCCGCTGTGGACCCTGCCCAACGTGCTGCTCAGCCCGCATACCGCCGGGCTGTCGGTGCGGGAGAACGAGCGGATTATTGACGTGTTCTGCGAGAACCTCCGCCGATACCTGGCCGGAGACGAGATGCTCTACCGGGTTCACCCCACCCTGCTCTACTGACCGCCCTGGCGGCGAACGCACGACGGACTCCACCCTGGCGCGACAGAAAGGTCACCCCATGGCAAGCAAGCACACAGTGAAGGTCGGGCGCCCCTACGACCCGCGTAAACATGGGGATGGACTGCGGGTGCTGGTCGATCGCATCTGGCCGCGCGGGCTGAGCAAGGAGAAGGCCGACCTGGACGAGTGGTGCAAGCAGGTCGCCCCGTCCACGACTCTGCGCAAGTGGTACGGCCACGACCCGGAACGCTTTGACGAGTTCACCCGCCGATACCGTGCCGAACTCACCGAACCCGACGGGGCCGAGGCACTGGCACACCTGCGCCAGTTGGCCAAGCGGCGAGCACTGACTCTGCTCACGGCCAGCAAGCGCGCGGACATCAGCGAGGCCACCGTGCTCGTCGAATTGCTCACACGATGAACGCCGCGCACGCTTCGGTAGACCTGCATGCGTACCAGGGCTGGCTGTTCGACCTCGACGGTGTCCTGACCAAAACGGCCGTGGTTCACGCGGCCGCGTGGAAGCAGGCCTTTGATGAATTCCTGGACGAGGAGGCGAAGCGCTCGGGCAAGACGTTCGCACCGTTCGACTCGCAAGCTGACTACGCGCGCTACGTCGACGGTGAACCGAGGGCAGACGGTGTGCGCCACTTTCTCAAAGCCCGTGACGTCGAGTTGCCCGAGGGATCCGACGACGATGCGCCGACCGTCCGTACGGTCGCTGGGCTCGGCAACCGCAAGAACGAGCTTGTGCTTCAAGTGCTTCACGACAAGGGCGTCGAGGCCTACCCGGGGGCGGTCGCGCTCGTCCAACTGCTGCGTAGTCACGGAGTACCGCGGGCGGTCGTCTCAGCCAGCGAGAACACCCAGGCTGCGCTCGAAGCGGCCGGGATCTCTGAGCTGTTCGACGCCCGCATCGACGGGCGGGTGGTGAAGCAGCGTCACCTGGCCGGCAAGCCGGCGCCCGACAGCTACCTGGAAGGGGCCAAGGCACTCGGCGTTCTCCCCAGCCGCGCCGTCGTGGTGGAGGACGCCCTGGCTGGGGTGGAGGCGGGGCGCGCCGGAAAGTTCGGGCTGGTGATCGGCGTCGATCACCACGACAGAGCCGATCAGCTTCGGGCCCACGGCGCCGACGTCGTCG
>JBDTDN010000237.1:0-3253 GCA_039923055.1 Jatrophihabitantaceae bacterium | reverse complement strand
CACCGGCGGCACCACTGGTCTGGCTGATCTGGCTGATCAGCACGGCGCGGGGCTGGACCGCCTGCAGTTGGGTGAGGAACTGGTTCAGCGACTGCACTGATCCGCTCACCTGAATGCTGATCGGCAGGGCGTAGACGTGCAGACCACCAGCAGAAGCCGGCGCTGCGGCCGGAGCAGCGGCACCGCTCACGCTCGTCACGTCCGTCGGGGTGCCGAACGTCTTGGACGAGATGTCCACGAGCGTCGAGTTCCCGATCGACTGCAGGGTCCGCAGGAAGTCTGGCAGGCCGCTGGTCGTCGGCAGCGCGAGCTCGGCCTGCTTCACTGCAGACTGGTACTTGGCCAGGTCCTTGTTCTGCGTGCTGAGTGTGTTGATTCGGGCCTGCAGCGAGCTGTTCTGCAGCTTGGCCGTGTCAATCTGCGCGTTGACACCGTCGGTGCTGCTGCGCTGCGGGCCGATGAAGAAGAAGTAGCCGATCAGCAGCAGGATGAATCCGGCGGCACAGCCGGCGCCGAGCCAGAGCTTCTCGAGCTGAGTCTTGGGCATGTCACTTACCTCCGGCTGCAGTCACCGGCGCGTACCGGCCGCCGAGGGCGTCGGACGTGATGATCACGCTGACCGAGAACGTGAGCTTGCCACCGGTTCCGGTGACGCTGGCCGGGAACGGTGCGGCCAGCCCCTTCACCTTGGCGAGGGTGTCGACGTACGCGGCGACGGTGTTGTTGTCCGGCGCGGTACCGGTGAGCGTCAACGTCCCGACCTGCTGCTTGCCGGTCTGGTTCAGCACGCCCAGCCCGCCGGCGGAGGCTCCCGTCGATGCGGCGCCTGCCGTCATTGAGCCGGTGATGCTGGTCAACGTGATGGCGCCCTTCGCGCTCGCCCGCAGGGTCGTCAGCATCTCGGTCCACTGCACGTCGCCGGCCATGAGCTTGGTCAACGCGCTGCTGATCTGAACCGACTGAGCCTGTGCGGACACCAGCGGACCGAACGTGCGTTGCTGGGCCTGCAGAGTCGTGGTCTGTTGCTGCGCCGAAGTCAGGTCGTCCTTCGCGTTGGACGTACCCCACATCGACAGGGCGTACCAGCCGATGAGCAGGATCAGCAGCACGACCAAACCGATGACCACCCGGCGCTTGAGTTCGCCCAGGCGACGCGATGCGACGACCTCGTCCGGCAGCAGGTTGGCGAAGACCGACACGAAGCGCACCGGCTCGTTCAGTCGTGGCGACGGCTTGGGCCGGGAGTCCGGGTTGTAGACGAGCGTGGTCATCACGCCGCTCCTAACGTGAGGCCGATCGAGACTGCGGCAGCCGAACGGAAGCGGCCGAGCGTGTCGTGCCGTCCGCCTCTGCGACCGTCGCTGATGCGCTGCAGCGGGTCGGACAGGAATACCGGCAGGCCGAGTTGGTCGGTGAGCCGATCGGTCAGCCCGGGCAGCAGTGCAGCGCCGCCGACCAGGGCCAACCGCTTGACGCGCTGCTCCGGGTGCGAGGAGGCGAAGTAGTTGAAGGAGCTACGGATCTCGTTGACCAGTGGGCGAAGCGCTTCAGCCACGACCTCGGCCCCCTCGTTGCTATCGGTGGCGTCGGGGTCCTGTCCGAGCCCGATCCGGCACTTCAACGCTTCGGCGTCGGCAGTGGACAGACCCAGCCGGGAGGCGATCATCGCGGTGATCTCGCTGCCGCCGCGGGGGACGGTACGGACCATCTGCGGCACACCGTCCAGGTGGATGACGATGTTGGTGCCGCTGGAACCGATGTCCACGACCGCCTCGACGTCCTCGGCGAGGTGCGCTGAGGCACGCAGGGCGGCGAAGCAGGCCAGGTCGACGTGCGCCACCTGCAGGCCGGCACGTTCGACGGCGTGCACGGTGTTGATGACGGCTTCCTTCGGGGCGGCGATGAGCAGGCCCCGGACCATCTCGGCCTTGCCCGGGTTCTCCAGCGGGTAGAAGTCGAGCAGCGCCTCCTCAACGGGCAGCGGGAGCACGTCACGCACCTGGAACGGCAGCGACTGCTTCATGTCCTTGGCCGGCAGGTTGGACACCTCGATCTCGCGGACGATCACCTGCTGGTGCGAGACGCCGAGCGTGACCGACTTGGACGCGAAGTCCTGCGTCGTCCAGAGGTGGCGCAACGCCGCGGTGACGGCGCGGTCGTCCTTGACCACGCCGCCGACGACCGCGCCGACCGGCAGCAGCGCGTACCCGAAGTTGGTGATGCTCGGGCGGTCCTTGGTGCGGGTTGCCTCGACGGCGCGGATCGAGGTCGATCCAACATCCAGGCCAATGGTGGTTACCGCAGCCATGGCGTACTCCTTAGGTCGGTGCGGGTGGTGATCATGCGGACGTCAGCAGTGAGACGTACCAGCCCGAGAGCGGCATGGTGACGAACAGGGCGAGGCCGGCTGCGGCGAGCATGCAGGGGGCAAGGGCGAAGGACGCGGCACGGTGTTGGCCGCGTGGCGTGACAGCGACTGCGGTGCCGCCGATACTGGCCAGCAGGAACCCGCCGAACACGCCGATCAGGATTGCGGACCAGGAGATCCAGCCGAGGTAGAGCCCGAGCAGCCCGGCGAGTTTGACGTCACCGAAGGTCATGGCGTTCGGGTAGGCGAGGGCCAGTACGAAGTAGATGGACGCGAACGCCGCCATCCCACCGAAGGCGCGGGCGGCCGTCGTCCAGTCGCCGTTGGCCGCGCCGGCGGGCATCAGCAGCAGCACGGCCACGGCGTAGGACGGCAGCACGATGGTGTCTGGCAGCCGACGTGCGTCGAAGTCGATCATGGCGAGGGTGACACCGATCGCCGCCAAATACAGGTATGCGGGCAGCTCTACCGACAGCCCGAAACGTAGCGTGATCGCCGCGAACAGGGCTGCAGTGCCGGCCTCTACGAGCGGGTACCGGGCGCTGATCCTGACGTTGCAGTAGCAGCAGCGCCCGCGCAGCACCAGCCAGCTCAGCACTGGAATGTTGTGCCACGGCCGCAGGTTGGTCTGGCAGCTTGGGCAGTGCGAGGCGGGGAACGCGATCGATTCCGAGCGCGGTACCCGGTAGATGACGACGTTCAGGAACGATCCGATTGCCAACCCCAGCAAGGCGATCAGCGCGACGATCGGCCACGGCGTACTCATGAGCTACTCGATACCGAGACGATGTGCCAGGGGGAGGAGGAGGTGGTGATCATGCTGAGCACGCTGGCGACCGATGGGTTGGCCCCGAGCGCAGTCTTGAGGTTCTGGTAGGTCAGGTT
>JBDTDN010000236.1:0-7254 GCA_039923055.1 Jatrophihabitantaceae bacterium | reverse complement strand
CCCATTCCCCCCACGCGCCGTCGCGGCCGAACCGCGTCGCGATCTCGCGGTGATATGACGGCAAATTGTCCTCCGTCATCAGGTTGACGATCATTGCCGTCTTGGCCACCGGGTCGAGCGCGCTCTGTTCGGGGCTCCAGTCCTGCCCACCGAGGAACGCGAAGTCCTGTCCACGGCTCCACGGCACGTAGTCGTGCGGCTGCCAGTCCTTGGTGATCGCGTAGTGCCGCTCGAGGTTCTCGGCGACGACCGGCTCCAGATCGAACAGCAGGCGCGTGGACAGGCCTGCGTCGGTGTCACGAGATTCCAGCACGGTCATGGTCATACCCTTCCGAAAGCACAGAAACTTACGGTTACGTTACCGTAGGAAGTGCTGCCGACCCGGACGCGTCTTACCTACCGTCCAGTAGCGGTCGGCTCGGATCCCAGCTCGTTCCGTCGACGGCATCAAGGCGCCGACGGGCCATGCCGGACAAGGCTTCCAGTACCACCCGGTTGGCCAGGAACGAGGTGATCTCGGCGTGGTCGTACGGCGGTGACACCTCCACCACGTCCATGCCGACGACCGGCAATTCATACGCGATCCGGCGGACCGAGTCGAGCAGTTCCCGAGCGGTAAGACCGCCGGGCTCGGGCGTGCCGGTGCCTGGCGCATGGCCCGGATCGCAAACGTCGATATCGACGGACAGGAAGACGCCGTCGCAGTCGTCCATGGCGATGCCGAACGCTTCGGTCAGGCATGCTGTCAAACCGCGCGCGCCGATCTCGCTCATCTCGTACGAACGCATCCGCTGCTGCGCCATCCAGTCCAGCGTCTCTGGTGGCGGCCAGTAGCCTCGTAGCCCGATCTGCAAGAACCGGTCCCCGCGCAGCGCGCCGGACTCGATCAACCGCCGCATCGGCTGGCCGTGCCCGATCAGCGAACCGAACTCGATATTGCCGGTGTCTGCGTGCGCGTCGAAGTGGATCATCGAGATCCGGCCCTGCCCGAGGTGCTGAGCCACGCCGGCGGCGTCAGGCCAGGCGATCGTATGGTCACCGCCCAGTACCAGCGGAATGGCGCCGGACGATGTGACCGCGTGGACGGCGTGCTGCAGATCGGCGACCGACCTGGCCGCGTCGCCGGAGAACATCTCCACGTCGCCGGCGTCGTACACGCGCAGATCCTGCAGTCCGTCCACCCGCATCGCCAGCGACGGCCGGGACCCGTCGTGCGGCAAGTAGCAGGTCTGCCGGATGTACTGCGGCCCGAAGCGCGTGCCCGAACGGTGCGAGGTACCACCGTCGAACGGTGCACCCAGGATGACGACGTCGGCGTCTGCATAGGTGGACGGATCGGCCCAGTCGCAGCGGTCGATGCCGAGAAAGGTGATATCGGGTCCGAACTGGGGTCCGTAGCGCGCCATGGAGTGAACCTATCGCCCCATCCAGCACTATTGATCCAGACTCGCGACGGCTCTGTATTTCGCGATGAAAGCAGGTATTCAACGATGGATTTCGTTGCTATTGTAGACATTCACAACGTATCCACTTGCTATTGAGCAAACTTTCAGCGACGCTGGGAACATGGCGCGTAACGCTGCAAAGGAGTTGGTGGATGACACCTCCCGGGCGATCATCGAGCAACTGCAGGCCGACGGGCGCCGCGCCTACGCCACGATCGGCAAGGCAGTAGGGCTCTCGGAGGCGGCCGTCCGGCAGCGGGTACAGAAGCTCGTCGACGGCGGGGTACTGCAGATCGTCGCAGTCACCGACCCTGCCCAGATCGGCTTCGCCCGCCAGGCCATGATCGCGATCACGACCACCGGCGACGTAGAGACGATCGCGGAGAAGCTGGCCGAGGTCGAGGAGATCGACTATCTAGTGATCACTGCCGGCTCGTTCGACATCCTCGCCGAAGTAGTCGTTACCGATGACGAACACCTGTTGCAGTTGGTCAACCGTCGTATCCGCACCATCGAGGGCGTCACCAAGACCGAGTCGCTGCTGTATCTGCGACTCGCCAAGCAGACCTACAACTGGAGTGCCCGATGAACCACCCGATGCCGACCAGCTCAACCCGCCAGTTCGATGCTGCGGACCTGGCCGCCAAGGCCCACGAGCATCTGTGGATGCACTTCACGCGCATCTCCTCCTACGCGCAGACGCCGGTCCCGACGATCGTGCGCGGCGAGGGCGCTCGCATCTTCGACGTGAACGGCAAAAGTTATCTGGACGGACTCTCGGGTCTGTTCGTCGTGCAGGCTGGCCACGGACGCACCGAGTTGGCCGAGGCCGCATACAAGCAGGCGTCGGAGTTGGCGTACTTCCCGCTCTGGTCCTACGCCCATCCCCAGGCCATCGAACTCGCCGATCGGCTGGCCGACTACGCCCCCGGGGACCTGAACAAGGTCTTCTTCACGACCGGTGGCGGCGAGGCCGTCGAGACCGCGTGGAAGCTGGCCAAGCAGTACTTCAAGCTCGTCGGAAAACCCATGAAACATAAAGTGATCAGCCGAAACGTCGCCTATCACGGCACCCCACAGGGTGCCCTGTCGATCACCGGCATCCCCGACGCCAAGAAATGGTTCGAGCCACTAGTACCAGGCGCGATCAAGGTACCGAACACGAACTTCTACCGCGCACCCGAACACGGCGACGACCTGGAAGCGTTCGGCCGGTGGGCCGCCGACGCAATCGCGCAGGCCATCGAGTACGAGGGCGCGGACACCGTTGCCTGCGTGTTCCTGGAACCGGTACAAAATTCCGGCGGCTGCTTCCCGCCGCCGCCGGGCTACCTGCAGCGCGTACGCCAGATCTGCGACAAACACGACGTGCTGCTCGTCTCGGACGAGGTCATCTGCGCGTTCGGCCGGCTCGGCACCATGTTCGCCGCCGACAAGTTCGGGTTCCAACCAGACATGATCACCTGCGCCAAGGGAATGACCAGCGGCTACTCCCCCATCGGCGCCTGCATCATCAGTGACCGGATCGCCGCACCATTCTGGTCCGGCGACGACTACTTCCCGCACGGCTACACGTTCGGCGGGCACCCGGTATCTGCAGCCGTAGCGATGGCGAACCTGGACATCTTCGAACGCGAAGGCCTCAACCAGCGCGTCCTGGACAATGAAGGCGCGTTCCGTTCCACGCTGGAAAAGCTGACCGACCTGCCGATCGTCGGCGACGTCCGCGGCGACGGCTACTTCTACGGGATCGAACTCGTTAAGGACAAGGCCACCAAGCAGACGTTCGACGACAACGAGTCCGAACGGTTGCTACGCGGCTTTCTTTCCAAGGCGTTGTTCGACGCCGGCCTCTACTGTCGGGCCGATGACCGCGGCGACCCCGTCATCCAACTGGCCCCACCCCTGACCGTCGGGCAGGCCGAATTCGACGAGATCGAGCAGATCCTCCGAGCCGTACTCACCCAAGCCTGGGCCAGGCTCTAGTCCCCGTTCCTCGTAGCAGAAGGAGATACCCGCCGATGGCGCGTATTGTGCAGAACTTCGTCAACGGTGAGTCGGTGGACGCGGCCGATGGGCGCCGCAGCGACCTGGTCGATCCGTCCACGGGTGAGGTATTCGGTTCGGCGCCGTTGTCTGGTGCCGCCGATGTCGATGCGGCGTATCAGGCGGCGGCGCGGGCGTTCGAGTCGTGGCGCGATGTCACGCCCTCGGAGCGACAGCGGGCGCTGTTGCGCTTCGCCGACGCGATGGAGCAGCGTAGCGAGGAGATCATCGCGGCCGAGTGTGAGAACACCGGTAAGCCGATCCAACTGACCCGCACCGAGGAGTTGCCGCCGGCTATCGACCAGATCCGTTTCTTCGCCGGGGCCGCCCGAATGCTAGAGGGCCGCAGCGCCGGCGAATATATGAGCGGCTACACCTCCTACATCCGCCGCGAGCCGGTCGGTGTGGTCGGCCAAGTCGCGCCTTGGAACTACCCGCTGATGATGGGGGTCTGGAAGATCGCACCGGCGCTGGCCGCAGGCAATTGTGTGGTGCTCAAGCCGAGTGACACCACGCCGGTCTCCAGCGTGCTGATGGCCGAGATCGCCGCCGAGTTCCTTCCGCCGGGCGTGTTCAACGTTATCTGCGGTGACCGTGACACCGGCCGCGAGATTGTCTCGCACAAGATCCCGGCAATGGTCTCGATCACCGGCTCCACCCGCGCCGGCTACGAGGTGGCTGCGGCCGCGGCGAAGAATCTCACACGCACTCACCTCGAACTTGGCGGTAAGGCCCCCGTGATCGTCTTTGACGATGCCGACATCGCAGTCGCCGCCGAGAACATCGCGATTGCTGGTTACTTCAACGCCGGGCAGGACTGCACCGCCGCCACCCGCGTGTTGGTCGGACCGGGTATCGCTGAGGAGTTCTCGGCTGCGTTGGCAGAGCAGGCTAAGGCGACCAAAACCGGACTGCCCGATGAGGCCGATGTCCTCTACGGCCCACTCAACAACGCCAACCAGCTCGAGCGCGTCGGCGGATTCTTCGACCGGCTACCCGATCATGCGCAGCTGCTGGCCGGCGGGACCCGTCACGGCACGCGCGGTTACTTCTGGCAACCGACTGGGCTGGCAGGGATGCGCCAGGATGATGATGCGATCCAGAACGAGATTTTCGGCCCGGTCATTACCGTTCAAACCTTCAGCGACGAGGACGAGGCGGTGCGCTGGGCCAACGACGTCGAGTATGGGCTGGCCTCCAGCGTCTGGACCAAGGATCACGGCCGGGCGATGCGGGTCTCGCGGCGATTGGACTTCGGCTGTGTGTGGGTCAACTGCCACATCCCGATCGTGGCCGAGATGCCACACGGCGGGTTCAAGCACTCCGGCCACGGCAAGGATCTGTCGGTGTATGGGCTGGAGGACTACACCCGTATCAAACACGTCATGCACAACCTCGACCTCTGACACGACTGGCGTTGCTGAGTCCATGAACGACTACCGGAACGTGTCCCTGTGGTTCGACCAGCTGGCCCCAATCACGGCGCGAGCCACCCTGGCCGAACCGATCCAGGTCGACGTCGCGATCGTCGGAGCGGGCTTCACCGGACTATGGACGGCCTACTACTTACAGGCGATCGACCCCACCTTGTCGATCGCAGTCCTCGAGGCCGAGGTGGCCGGCTTCGGCGCGTCCGGGCGTAACGGCGGCTGGTGCTCGGCGCTGTATCCGGTGAGCATCGCAACGCTGGCGGCAGAGTCGGGTCCTGAGGCGGCGATCGCGCAGTACCTGGCGATGCGGACATCCGTCGACGAGGTCGCGCGCGTGACAGCGGCCGAGAATATCGCCGCCGACCTCGTAAAAGGCGGGACGATCGTGCTAGCGCGGACACCGACACAACTGGCCCGCGCGCAGCACGAGGCGTACGGCGCGGTGCAGTACGGCCTGGACATCGAACTGCTCGACGCCGATGCTGCCCGCGAGAGACTCAACGCCACCAATGTGCTCGGCGCGACGTTTACGCCGCACTGCGCGGCCATTCAGCCTGCCAGGCTGGTACGTGGCCTTGCAGAAACCGTTGAACGCCGTGGCGCGAGCATCTACGAACGAACCCGGGTCATCGGATTCGAACCCCATGTCGTGCACACCGACCACGGCGACGTCCGCGCCGAGACGATCGTTCGCGCAACCGAGGCATACACCGCCCGGTTGCCGGGCACCCGCCGCGCCGTAGCCCCGGTTTACTCGCTGATCATCGCCACCGCGCCGCTGCCGGAGTCGATCTGGGAGGAGATCGGGTTGCGCGATCGCGAGACGTTCAGCGACCACCGTCACCTGAGCATCTACGGCCAGCGCAGCGCCGAGGGACGGCTGGTCTTCGGCGGCCGCGGCGCGCCTTATCATTTCGGGTCACGCATCCGATGCGACTACGACCGCGTACCCCGGGTGTTCGCGGCGCTGGAGCGCACGCTCGGTGAGCTCTTCCCGATGCTGCGCGGCACACCCATCACCCACCGCTGGGGCGGGCCGCTCGGGGTCGCCCGCGACTGGCATGCCTCGGTCGGGCTGGACCCAGCTACCGGGATCGCGTGGGCCGGCGGTTACGTCGGCGACGGTGTGTCCACCACCAATCTGGCCGGGCGCACCCTTGCCAGCCTGATCACCGGACAGCCATCGGAGCTCACCTCACTGCCCTGGGTCGGTCACCGCTCCCGCAAGTGGGAACCGGAGCCGCTGCGCTGGCTGGGCGCCAACGCCGGGCTGCAGGCGATGACCTGGGCCGACAACGCAGAAAACCGCAGCGGAAAGTCCTCTCGCCTCGCTGCCCTCGTCGACGTCGTGATGAGTCGGTGACGTACATGAGCACCCGAATCACTCGGTTGCGGGACAAGCAGCGCACCGACAGAACCGAACTAGACGCGCTGCTCGACACAACCCACCTGGGCCACTTCGGGCTGCTGCGCGATGCTGGCCCGATCGTCATCCCGTCCGCGGTAGTGCGCGATGGTGACCAGGTGCTGCTGCACGGCTCGACCGGTTCACCCTGGCTACAGCAACTCGCGACCGGTGCACTAACATCGCTCGCCGTTACCGCCATGGACGCGCTCGTGGTGGCCCGTTCGGCATTCGAGTCCTCGATTCGCTACCGCAGCGCCGTATTGTTCGGCAGCTGCACGGTTCTGGGCGGCGCGGCGAAGCTCCACGCGCTGGGCGTGATCACCGACGCGCTGATCCCCGGTCGGTCAGCTGAGCTCCGGCGTCCACATCAACGCGAACTGGCAGCGACACTCGTTCTGGCATTGCCAATCCAGCACTGGTCGCTCAAGGTCTCTGACGGCTGGCCCGAAGACGAACCGGACGATGTCGCCGGCGACGCCTGGGCCGGGATCGTGCCACTGCACACGTACTACGGCACACCGCAACCGACACCGGACCTGCGCCCAGCCATCTCCGTCCCACCGTCGATAGCCCGCATGTCCACTCAGCAGCACGCAGCCACGTAAGGCGTCCCGCCCGGCCATGGCCCGGCAAGGTCAACGGCGACACCCTCCCCCTCAGGACCGGATCGAGGCTTCTTCGGCCACCCGTGTGGAGGCGCAGCCCTTCTGTCTGCGCGAGGCGGGACGCACCAAGAGCAGGATCCTCTCGACGAACGGGTCCGCTGCACGTCGAGCGGCGCGTCAAGTTCGGGGCACGCAGCCCGTGTATCTATTCAACTCGCTCAACCAGTCATTCACGGCCATCCACGACCATCGAAGGTCGATTTATGAGCAGGATCTGCCCGCACGCTGCAGAGGTTGCTGCACCTAGCTGCTGAAGTAGC
>JBDTDN010000235.1:0-6926 GCA_039923055.1 Jatrophihabitantaceae bacterium | reverse complement strand
ACGTTGTGTACGTGTCGCTGCCGGAGATGGGAACCACGGTCGCTGCCGGCGCGGCGTTCGGTGAGGTGGAGTCGACCAAGAGTGTCTCTGACCTGTATGCACCGCTGGCCGGAACGGTGTCGGCCCGCAACGAGGCGCTCGATGCGCAGCCCGAACTGATCAACAGCGATCCGTACGGTGCGGGGTGGATCGTCGAGCTCGCGATCGACGACGATGCCGACCTGGGCTCGCTGCTGGACGCGTCGGCATACGCGACCCTGCTGCACTGAACCGGTGGGCACACCAATTACGGTGGTTGCCGGGCTACATCTCGACCTTCGATTGACCCTTGGGGCGCGACGGGCCTAGGCTCGGCGGACCGACCGAAAATCCTGATCAAGACAGCGTTCCCCTCCATATCCGGTACTCACCTGAAGGGCCGACGCGAGTGTTTTGTACTGCATGTGGCACGGAAAATCCCGTGGGCAGCCACTTCTGCGCGAGCTGTGGTGCCGCGCTTCCGGCGGTGGCATCGGGGGCGGATGTGACCAGCACGATCTCGCCCACCGGCACTGTTCCCGACGTCGACAACGAGTTCTCCACCGAGGCCCATCAGGGTGCAGTCGATGCCCTGACGCCCGGCTCGGCGCTGCTGGTCGTGAAGCGAGGGCCGAACGCGGGGAGCCGGTTCCTGCTCGACCAGGACGTGACGACAGCAGGCCGGCATCCGGACAGCGACATCTTTCTGGACGACGTGACGGTGTCGCGTCGGCATGCCGAGTTCCGCCGGGAAGGCGTCGGTTACACGGTGCACGACGTTGGCTCCCTGAACGGCTCCTACGTCAACCGTGAACGCATCGAGGCTGCGCCGTTGTCCGGTGGTGACGAGGTACAGATCGGCAAGTTCCGGTTGGTGTACCTGACCGCAGCGGTGCGCGCCGGCGTCGGAGCCCAGGCGTGACGGCCGGTGGGGCAGCAGCTCGCGGACATAACAGTGCGACCTATTCGATCGGCCAGGTGCTCGGCAACCTCAAGCCGGACTTTCCCGATCTGACGATCAGCAAGATCCGGTTCCTCGAGCAGGAGGGCCTGGTCCAGCCGGAGCGTTCGCCGTCGGGTTACCGCAAGTACGCGGTCGGCGACATCACCCGTCTGACGTACGTGCTCGCGCAGCAACGTGATCACTACCTGCCGTTGAAGGTGATCAAGGACCAACTGGACGCGATCGACCGTGGACTCGTCCCGCCGAATGGCGGGGGAGCCAGTCCGCGGGTTCCGCACATGTCGATCGCGACGATCCAGGACAACGCGCCCACCGCCGAGCATTTCCGTCCGGCACAGGCCGCACTGCGCCTTTCCAAGCAGGAACTACTCAACGCCGCCGGACTGCGCGCTGATCAGCTGTCCGAACTGGAGCAGTTCGGACTGATCAGCGCCAAGCCCGGTGGCCACTACGACGACGACGCCCTGTCGGTCGGCAAGATCGTCGCCGAGCTTGCCCGTTTCGGTTTGGAGGGCAGGCACCTGCGAGCGTTCCGGACGGCGGCCGAACGTGAGGTCGGACTGTTCTCCCAGGTCGTCGGCCCGATGTCACGTCAACGTGGCGGCGAGGCCAGGGTCCGGGCCGAGGAAACCGTCCGGGAGATGGCCGCGCTGTCGGTACGTCTACACGCTGCGCTGGTGCAGATCGGGCTGCGTGAGGTCATCAGCAGCTGAACCAGACGTGTACCGTCGAGAGCGGCTGCGAACGAGCTGCTCGCGAGGTCTACGGAGGTTGATCGTGCATCCGATGCGTGTGGTCGGCGTCCGCGTCGAACTACCCGGGAATCAACCGGTGGTGCTGTTGCGCGAGGAGGACGGCGTCCGGTACCTGCCGATCTGGATCGGCGCTGTGGAGGCGTCGGCGATCGCCTTCCAGCAGCAGGGTGTGCAGACGGTCCGTCCCCTCACCCACGACCTGCTCCGCGATGTCATCGGTGCGCTCGGCGTGCGACTGGAAGCGGTCCACATCACTGAGATGCGCGATGACATCTACTACGCCGAGCTGCGCTTCAGTGGGGGCATCAAGGTCAGCGCACGTCCGTCGGACGCGATTGCCCTCGCGCTGCGATGCGAAGTTGAAATCTTGGGGACCGATGCCGTGCTCGAGGCAGCCGGCGTCGAAATTCCGGACGAACAGGAAGATGAGGTCGAGCGATTCCGGGAGTTTCTCGACAACATCACCCCGGAGGATTTCGCGTCCGAAGACTGATTGCCAGATCTCGGACTGGGGTCAATCTCTACTAGAGGGTTACGATTTACGGCGCGTCGCGTTGACCGACCCCGGTGTCCGACTTACGGTCAGGGCACACGAATCACCACGGTGAAATTTCATGCGGAAATTCAACGGGAAGTTCCACCGGTACGGATTGCGACGACTGACGAACAGGGAGTTGGGCAGATGGACGAGGTCCTGATGGGCGGATCGAGTTCAGCGCCGCGCGCGATTCCCGAGCAGGGCACGCTGTTCGACGATCCGACCCCGACCGCTGACGAGACCGTCGGCTACCGCGGTCCGACGGCATGTTCCGCGGCAGGGATCACCTATCGGCAACTGGATTACTGGGCGCGGACCGAACTCGTCGCCCCGTCGGTCCGTTCGGCGGCCGGTTCAGGTAGTCAGCGGCTGTACTCCTTCAAAGACATCCTGGTTCTCAAGGTGGTCAAGCGACTGCTGGACACCGGTGTTTCGCTGCAGAACATCCGGATCGCTGTCGATGCCCTGCGGCTGCGGGGCGTCGAGGATCTGGCGCGGATCACGTTGCTGTCCGACGGCACGACTGTGTACGAATGCACGTCCTCGGAGGAGGTCGTCGACCTGTTGCGGGGTGGACAGGGCGTGTTCGGTATCGCGGTCAGTGGTGCGCTCCGCGAACTGGTGGGCTCGCTCGCGCACCTGCCAGGTGAGCGTGCCGACGGTGCCCTCGCGGACGGTACGGCCGCATCACATGCCGGCGACGAACTGGCCAAGCGTCGTCAGCAACGCACCGCTGCGGGCTGACGAGGCACCTGTGCGCTTGGACTGATAACGTCGTCGTCGGCTGTTCACCTCGCGTGGGAGAGCCTGCCGCCCGACAGTTATGGCAGCGCCGAAGGGGCAACCTCCCCGGAACCTCTCAGGCACAAGGACCACGCGGAGCAGGCCGCTCTGAAGGGGCACGTCCCGACAGACGGGGAGACCGGCGCCGCCACGGCGTCCGGCCTTCGTCGTGCACGTCCGTCCCGTCTGGAGCCCGCGACACATGCAGGATTCATCCGCTCGATCCCTGAGCGAACTCGAGCAGGCCAGCCCGTTCCGCGACCGCCACATCGGAATCAGCGCGCACGGCGATCGTGAGCGAATGCTCCAAGTGGTCGGCTACGACTCGATGGCGGAACTGCTGGCCGACGCGGTCCCCGCGACGATTCGCGAGAAGCTGACCCTCGCGCTGCCGCCCGCGGCAACCGAAGCGCAAGCTGCCGCTGAACTGCGCGCCCTCGCGGACCGCAATCATGTGCTGGCGCCGATGATCGGACTCGGGTACTACGGGACGATCACGCCAGCAGTGATCCGGCGTGGCGTGCTGGAGAACCCTGCCTGGTACACGGCCTATACCCCGTACCAGCCCGAGATCAGCCAGGGACGGCTGGAGGCGTTGATCAACTTCCAGACGATGGTCGAGGATCTCACCGGCCTGCCCGTGTCGGGTGCCTCCATGCTGGATGAAGCAACCGCGGCGGCCGAGGCGATGGCTTTGGCGCATCGTGCCGCGCGGAAGGGCGACACGTTCGTCGTCCACGCCGACGTGTTGCCGCAGACCCTCGATGTCATACGGTCGCGGGCCGTTCCGTTAGGTCTGGACGTGCTCGTCCACGACCTGACGCAGCCGCTGCCAGATGTAGCTATGTTCGGCGTGCTTGTGCAGTATCCGGGGGCGTCCGGCGCGGTACGGGAGTTGGGTCCGCTGGTGGACGCGATCCACGAGCGCGGCGCGCTGGCGGTCGTCGCCGCCGACCTGCTCGCGCTCACGTTGCTGGCCTGCCCTGGTGAGGCGGGCGCCGACATCGTCGTGGGGACGACACAGCGCTTCGGCGTGCCCATGGGCTTCGGCGGGCCGCATGCCGGTTACCTGGCCGTGCGTTCCGGACTGGAGCGGCAACTGCCCGGCCGGCTGGTGGGCGTCTCGATCGATGCCGTTGGCGCCCCGGCGTACCGGCTCGCGCTGCAAACCCGCGAGCAACACATCCGGCGGGAGAAGGCGACGTCGAACATTTGTACGGCGCAGGTGCTGCTTGCGGTCATTGCCTCGATGTACGCGGTCTACCACGGCCCGGACGGGCTCCGGGCAATCGCGCGACGCATACACCGGATGGCGGTGATCCTGGCCGCCGGTCTGCGCGAGGCAGGCGTCGAGGTCGCCGCAGGCGAATTCTTCGACACGCTTACCGTACGGACGATGGGGCGGGCGGCGGCGGTCGTCGCTGCCGCCGAGCAGGCCGGCATCAACCTACGGCTGGTCGATGCGGACACCGTCGGGATCGCCTGCGACGAGACGACGACTCGTGATCAACTCGTTGACGTGTGGCGGGCCTTCGGCGGCACGCTCGGCAAGGAGGCGATCGACCGGTTGGATGCGGCCACCGATGCGGGCTTCTCCGCCCCGTTGGCGCGCACGAGCGAGTTCCTGACGCACCCGGTGTTCGCCTCACACCACTCCGAGACCTCGATGTTGCGCTATCTGCGTCGGCTGGCGGACAAGGACTATGCGCTGGATCGCGGCATGATCCCGCTGGGCTCGTGCACGATGAAACTGAATGCCACGACCGAGATGGAGCCGGTGACCAATCCGGGCTTTGCGAACATCCATCCGTTCGCACCCGAGTCCCAGTTCGCCGGCTACGCCGAACTGTTCGGCGATCTGGAGCGATGGCTGGCCGAGATCACCGGCTACGACGCGATCTCGCTGCAGCCCAACGCGGGCTCGCAGGGCGAGTTCGCCGGCCTGCTCGCGATCGCGAACTTCCATCGGGCGAACGGCAACGCGCACCGCAAGGTCTGTCTGATCCCGGCCAGCGCCCACGGCACGAACGCGGCCAGCGCAGTGATGGCCGGCATGCGCGTGGTCGTGGTGAAGACGGGAGGCGAGCAGGGTGAGATCGACCTGGCCGATCTGCGCGCCAAGATTGCCACGCACGCTGAGGAACTAGCGGCGGTAATGGTGACCTATCCGTCCACGCACGGCATCTTCGAGGAACACATCGGTCAGGTGTGCGAGCTGGTGCACGAGGCTGGCGGACAGGTCTACATCGACGGTGCGAACCTGAATGCGATGGTCGGTCTGGCCCGCCCAGGGAAGTTCGGCGCGGACGTGTCGCACCTGAACCTGCACAAGACGTTCTGCATCCCGCACGGCGGCGGTGGCCCGGGTGTTGGCCCGATCGGGGTGCGCGCACACCTGGCCCCGTACCTGCCGAACCATCCGCTGCAACCGGCCGCGGGTCCGGCCACCGGCAGCGGTGCGATCGCGGCCGCGCCGTGGGGGTCCGCATCGATCCTGCCGATCACCTGGGCGTACATCAAGATGATGGGCGGCGACGGGTTGAGCGAGGCGACCGGCGCGGCGATCTTGTCGGCGAACTACATCGCCAAGCGGCTGAACGACCACTTCCCGGTGCTGTACGTCGGCGCGAACGGGCTGGTGGCACACGAGTGCATCTTGGACCTGCGGGCGATCACCCGCGATACCGGTGTAACCGTGGACGACGTGGCGAAGCGGCTGATCGACTACGGTTTCCACGCTCCGACGATGTCGTTCCCGGTGGCCGGCACGCTGATGGTCGAGCCGACCGAGTCTGAGGATCTGCACGAACTGGACCGGTTCATCGCGGCGATGATCGCGATCAAGGGCGAGATCGATCGCGTCGCGTCGGGACAGTGGCCATTGACCGACAACCCGTTGGCGAACGCACCGCACACCGCGGCCTGTCTGACCGAGGATTGGGCACACCCGTACAGCCGGGCCGAGGCAGCCTACCCAGCGGGGGTCGACCCGGCAGTGAAGTATTGGCCGCCAGTGCGTCGCATCGACGGCGTGTTCGGCGACCGTAACCTGGTTTGCGCTTGCCCGCCGGTAGACGCCTACGCGTGAATTCCGCTGGTAATCATTACCGGTAGGCTGGGCTGATGGTGGCGAGGCAACGCGCGACGCGGCAGGGTGCGGTGATCAAGAATGCGCTCTGCGCGGCCGGCGGGTTCGTGAGTGCGCAGGACGTCTACGCCGCGCTGCGATCTGACGGCGACGCCGTGGGACTGTCGACGGTGTACCGGCATCTGCAGTCCTTCGTGGACGAGGGTGCGGTTGATGTCATCCACACACCCGACGGCGAGACGACCTACCGGTTCTGCGGCGACTCGACCAGCGGCCACCACCATCACCTGGTCTGCCGCAGGTGCGGGCGCACCGAGGAGATCGAGGGGCGGGTCGTGGAGAAGTGGGCTGCATCGGTGGCTGCCGAGCACGGCTACACTAACGTCGATCACACCGTCGAATTGTTCGGTACCTGCGTGAACTGCACCTGATCAACTGACGACAGTACCCAGCCGCGCGATGATCTTCTCGGCCTCGGCGACTATGTCGCTGATCAGATCGTGCACGCTGGGCAGGTCGTCCAACATGCCGACCACCTGACCGCTGGCGAGCACGCCCGCGTCCTCGCGTCCTTCGACCAAGCCAGCCCGTAACAGCATCGGCGTATTCGCAGCCATGATCATCTGTGACCACGTCTGCTCCTTGCCGTGTTTGGTGGCCAGACCTTCGGTGATCATGTCCTTCCATGAGAGCCCGGTCAGCTTCTTGAACTTCGCGGCGTTGCGGGCGGCGTAATACAGGCCGGCCGCGCGCGTGGAGTGTTCCAGGTGCTCGACGAGT
>JBDTDN010000234.1:0-4082 GCA_039923055.1 Jatrophihabitantaceae bacterium | reverse complement strand
GCATGCGCCGAGCCTGGCCGGGCTGGCACCGGCCATCGTCGTCACCGCGGAGTACGACCCGTTGCGTGATGAGGGCAACGCGTACGCGAAGGCACTACAAGCAGCGGGCGTCACCGTCACGCATCGTCAGTTCGCTGGTTTGATCCACGGCTTCTACGGGCTGGAGGCGATCAGCCCAGCGATCGCCGACGCGACCGCGTGGATCAACGCACGGTTGGCCGAACTGGTCAGCTGACGCCCCAGGCTCGCCGACCGTCCTGCCAGCGGGTTTGGGTTAGTGTGATCTCCCCAGTTTGTATTACGAGCGTATTACAACCGTTGGCACACACCCGTCGCCGGCTACGACACGTTGATGCAGTGCACGGGTCCCGATCTTGCCGACCATCTTCCGTGTCTGTCGCGCACCCGATCAGCTCAGGACGGACCGGACCGCTACGTCCGTGCGACCGATCACTGCCGTTCCGTCATCGGCGGTGATGATCGGGCGCTGGATCAGCTTCGGGTACGCGGCCAAGGCGTCGAGCCAGCGCTGCCAGTTCTCGCCGTCCTTGGGCCAGCAGGCGATGCCCAGTTGCTTGGCGATGTCCTCGCCGGTACGGGTGATGTCCCACGGGTCGAGCCCGAGCCTGGTCAGCACCTCGGCGAGTTCTGCCGCGGTCGGCGGATCGTCGAGGTAGCGGCGGACGGTGTACTCCGCTCCGGCCTCGTCCAGCAGGCTCACGGCGGTGCGGCACTTCGAACAGGCAGGGTTGATCCAGATCTCCATGTGTCCTCTGTTCCTAGCTCGCCACGAACCGGGCATCGACCGCAGCGGTTACGGTGATGTCCTGCGGTATCAGGTTCAGTTCCGGGGTCGAATCATCCATCGGGGTTGCGCCGGCAGCTAAGGCCATTCTGGGGACGATGGTGGGCTGAGCGTCAGTGGCAGACTCACCGAGCATGCCCACGTCCGCGATCGCCACCGGTCGCACGTCACCCAGTCCGAGGTTGCGCGCATAGGACCGCGCCTTCTCGCGAGCGTCATGCACCGCACCGCAATCACGACATCTGCCATGCCAGCCCACCCTTCGTGTGCCACCTTCGCCTCCGCCCCTGGCGCGGATCTTGCCCATCGTAGGGTGAGCGCATGACTGAGCGCGCATCTGCGAATATCGGCGTCACCGGCCTGGCCGTCATGGGCCGCAATCTGGCTAGGAACCTAGCCCGGCACGGGCATACCGTCGCGCTGCACAACCGCTCCCCCGAGCGCACCCGGTCGCTGTTCGAGCAGCACGGTTCCGAGGGCGCATTCGTGCCGAGCGAGTCGCTGACGGATTTCGTCGCCTCGCTCGCAGTCCCGCGTGCCGTCATCGTCATGGTCAAGGCCGGTCAGCCGACCGACGCCGTGATCGACGAGCTCGTGCCACTGCTGGACACGGGCGACATCGTGATCGACTGCGGCAACGCGCACTTCGCGGACACCCGTCGACGCGAGGCCGCCTTGAAGGAGCACGGCCTGCACTTCGTCGGGTGCGGGGTGTCCGGCGGCGAGGAGGGCGCGCTGCTCGGACCGTCGATCATGCCGGGCGGCTCGGTGCAGTCCTACCAGAAGCTCGGGCCGATCTTCGAGTCGATCGCAGCACAGGTCGATGGGACGCCGTGCTGTGTGCACGTCGGCCCGGACGGTGCGGGGCACTTCGTCAAGATGGTGCACAACGGCATCGAGTACGCCGACATGCAGTTGATCGCCGAGGCCTACGACCTGCTACGTACGGGCCTTTCTGCCACGCCGGCCCAGATCAGCGACATCTTCCGCGAATGGAACTCCGGCGACCTCGATTCGTTCCTAATCGAGCTGACGATCGACGTGCTGGCGCAGACCGACGCCGAGACCGGGGCCGCGTTCGTCGACATCGTGCTGGATCAGGCCGAGCAGAAAGGCACCGGCCGCTGGACCGTACAGAGCGCCCTGGATCTGGGCGTGCCGATCACCGGCATCGCCGAAGCGACATTCGCCCGCGCGCTATCCGGACACGCCGAGCAGCGCGAACCCGCGCGCGCGACGTTCGGCACCGCCGTCGGGGATCTCGGTGTCACCGATCGCGAGCGCTTCATCGAGGACGTCCGCCGCGCGCTGTATGCCTCCAAGGTGGTCGCGTACGCGCAGGGCTTCGACCACATTGCCGCCGGTTCGGCCGAGTACGACTGGAACGTCGACCGCGGGGCGATGGCGACGATCTGGCGGGGCGGCTGCATCATCCGGGCACGATTCCTGGACCGGATCCGCGAGGCCTACGATGCCGATCCCGCACTGCCGTCACTACTGCTCGCACCCTACTTCGCCGATGCGGTGCGCGATGGCGTCGACTCCTGGCGTCGGGTGGTGTCGTCCGCGGCGCTTGCGGGGATTCCGACGCCGGCATTCTCGTCGTCGCTTGCCTATTTCGACGGCTTACGTCGCGATCGGTTACCCGCCGCACTGATCCAGGGCTTGCGCGACAACTTCGGCGCACACACCTACAAGCGCACCGACCGCGACGGCGACTTCCACGTCGAGTGGGCCGGCGACAAGGCCGAGCACCCCGCGTAAGCGCTACTCGCCGGTGGGCAACTCCACGTGGCCGCCGAACTCCTTGCGCATGGCCGACAGCAGCTTGTCCGCGTACACGGCCTCTCCACGGGAGGAGAAGCGGGCGAACAGCGCCGCTGACAGCACGGGTACGGGCACACCCTCGTCGATCGCTGCCTTGACCGTCCAGCGGCCCTCGCCGGAGTCCGAAACGCGTCCGGCGATCCCGTCCAGGGACGCGTTCTCGTACAAGGCATCCGCGGTCAGATCCAGCAGCCACGACGCGATCACCGAGCCGCGCCGCCACACCTCGGTGACCTTGGCCATGTCTAGGTTGTACTGGTAATACTGCGGCTGTTCCAGCGGCGTCACCTCGGCCGAATGATCCTGTTCGACGGCGCCGGCGTCGGCATGTTCGAGCACGTTGAGGCCCTCGGCGTAGGCAGCCATGATGCCGTACTCGATGCCGTTGTGCACCATCTTCACGAAGTGCCCGGCCCCGCTCGGACCGCAGTGCAGCCAGCCCTGTTCCTCCGGCGTCGGATCACCGCTGCGCCCACGCGTCCGGTCGATTTCGCCGATACCCGGCGCGATCGACTCGAACAGCGGCGCGCAATGCTGGACCGCCTTGTCCGCGCCGCCGATCATCAGGCAGTAGCCGCGCTCCAAGCCCCATACACCGCCGCTCGTGCCGACGTCCAGATACGATATCCCCTTCGGCTTAAGGGTATTCGCGCGATCAACATCTTCGCGGTAGTTCGAGTTACCGCCATTGATGATGACGTCGCCCTCGTCCATCAAGTCCGCGAGTTGCTGCACCACCTTGTCAGTGATGCCGGCTGGGATCATCACCCACGCGACCCGCGGCTTGTCCAGCGCGGCAACGAAAGCCTCCAACGTGGTGGTGCCGACCGCGCCGTCCTTCTCCAACGCGGCAACGGTGTCCGCGTTCGTGTCATACGCGACGGCGGTATGCCCGTCCTTCATGACCCGTCGGATGATGTTCGCGCCCATCCGGCCGAGACCGACCATTCCTAGCTGCATCAGGACTCCTTAGGACGATTCACGCGACTATTTCTGATTTCGTGCTGCCGCACGACTATTTCTGATCTCGTGCTGCCGCACGACTATTTCTGATCTCGTGCTGCCGCACGATAGCGCCGGATGAGCGCGTTGGTGGAACTGTCGTGTGCGAGATCAGGCTCGGTGTCGGCCGTCAGTTCGGCGGCCACCTTCTTGGCCAGCACCTTGCCGAGTTCGACGCCCCACTGGTCGAAGGAGTTCACGCTCCAGATCGTCCCCTGCACGAAGACACTGTGCTCGTACAGGGCGATCAGTGTGCCCAGTGCGTGTGGCGTCAACCGCTCCAGCAACAACGTGTTGGACGGCCGGTTGCCTTCGAACACGCGGTGCGGCACCAGCGCGGCTGCCGTGCCCTCGGCAGCCACTTCCGCCGCAGTCTTGCCGAACGCCAGGGCCTCGCTTTGTGCAAACAGGTTGGCCATCAGCAGATCGTGCTGCTGCCCGAGCGGGT
>JBDTDN010000233.1:0-4499 GCA_039923055.1 Jatrophihabitantaceae bacterium | reverse complement strand
AGGAACGCCAACACGAATCCCGCGATTGCCATGCCGTTGGTGCCGGGCTGCTGCCCGTATGGGTTGGGCGAATATCCGTAGGGCTGCTGCGGCGGGTACGGCTGCTGCCCACCCTGGTGCGGTTGCCCGAACTGCGTAGGTCCGCCAGCGTAAGGCGGAGGGGGAGGCGGCGGGTTGAACGAGCCACCGTACGGAGGTGTTTGTCCGTATGGGCCTTGCTGCCGGGATGGGTCGTTCTGGTCGGACGGATTGTTCGGCGGCCACGATGTCATGCAGGTCCTCCCAAGGTTGGTCAGGGTCTGATCGCCGCAGCGAACGGAAGGTTGCGCACGATCGTGAAGGCAGTCAGCGCGAGTACGACGGTGATGACTGCAGGGCGGTTCAGTCGGCGGCCGGGCACCCCGGCGCGCGCCCGTCGTACCCAATCGATCCACACCACTGCGAGCAACGGCAGGCAGGCGAGCAGGACGACATTGTCATGAACGGCCGCAGCGAGGTTGCCGTGCGCCAGCGAGTAGACGGCCCGAAGCCCACCGCACAGCGGACACCACCAACCGGTGATGGCGCGGAACGGACACAGCGGGACGTGTCGATCCACCGGGTCGAACGCGATGTCCGTCGCCGTCCCCAACCCGATCCCGGCGGCGACGGTGTACGGGGCGGCTTTCGCGCAGTGCAGCACCGCGCGGACCGGCGATGCGGTGCGTGCCGCGGTCGTGGGCATCATCAGTTCCGGTTGCCTGCCTTGATCGCAATCGAACTGGACGCTTTGTCATGCCAACCCTGTCGGCGCTGGCTGTCGAAGAACGGCGACCAGTATCCGATGGTGCACAGCGCGCCGCCGAGGCCCATCACGAACCAGCGGAGCGCGCCGCGGCCGGGACCGATCGGTTGCCCGGTCGTGGCATCTACAACCCGGATCCCGACGACCCGGTGACCGATCGTCTGGGTCTGGACGCCGACGAAGAATGCGGAGTATGCCAGCCCGAGCACGAGGGCGATGAGATCGATGGCCAGTGTGGTGCCGAACTGCAGGGAACTCGTACATGTTCCGTCGAAACCGCCGCACGTCTTGGATGTCTGGAACGCCCCGATCAGGAAGCCGAGCACGGCCATGGGTACGCCCAAGATCAGGACGTCGAGGACCAGCCCGCCGAACCGCTCGCCCATTCCGGCGATCTGGGTGCCGCCCGGCCCAGCGGGCGGGGCGTAGCCGTAGCCGCCGTACTGGGGTTGCCCGTATTGGGGTGCGGGGGGATAGCCGTACGGTTGTTGCCCGTACGGCGGCGGTTGTTGCCCGTACGGTTGTTGCCCGTACGGTTGTTGGCTATACGGCGGCTGCTGCTGCCCGTTCGGGTCGGCCGGTCCGGTGGGCGGTGGCGTGGTCATCTCGTCCCTTCTGGGCTGCGTCCGATCACCCGGAGATGATCCAGCCGAGCCGGTTCGAGCGCGCTGCACTAGTGGCAGCGACCCTACAACCAGTGCCAGATCGCAAGGGCCCGGATCCGCGCGGTACGGGGCCCTCGCATACAGATCTCAGCGGATTCGCCCGATGGACCGTACGGTCATGTGATGATCGCCCGCATGTCCAAGGTCGGAGGATGACCTATCCAGGTGAGCAGCCGGTCGACCCCAATCAGGGTCAAGCGCCGGCGAGTGCTCCCTACCCTGTCCAGCCCGGTCCGCCCTACGGCAACCAGCAGCCCTACCCGACCTACTCCACCCCACCGGTCGCGCCATACGGGTATCAGCCGTACCAGCATCCGTATCCGGGGCCGTATGCCTACCCGGCCCAGTACCTCCCGCTGCGGGCTAGTGATCGTCCCGCGCCAATTCTCGGAGCTGCCGTGCTGGGCTATGTGCTGGCCGGCTTGTTGCTGCTTGCCGGCTCGATGCTGGTGCTCGGCGCGATGGTGAACCTCTCGTTTTCTTCGATCGTTCCGAACACGGGCCGACTTTCCGCCGAGCTGGCCGTCGACGGCGTGCTGAACGTGATCGCCGCGGCACTGCTCATCGCCGGCGGGGTGACGTTCAGTTCGGCCCGTTCGTACGGTCGGTGGATCCTCGCCGCCGGTCTGGTGATCACCTTGATGTGTTCGACGTACTGGGCGGTGCGCTGGGGGGGGGCGGTCAGCACGTGTGGGCCTTGGTCATGACCTACGGCGCCATCGCGATCGTCGCGCTCGTGCTGGCGTTCACAGGTTCGGCGAGCCAGTGGCTGCTCAAACGCGCGGCGCTGGATACCCCCTCAGCCACATCAGAGGGTGATTGAGAGGGTATCGATCAGGCGGAGACGGTCAATCCTGAGCGATCCTCCAGTGCATCGACGAGGACGGTCTGCCCATCGCGGATCTGACCGGCCAGCAGTGAGCGGGCCAGCGCGTCCCCAATCGAGGTCTGCACCAGTCGCCGCAGCGGCCGAGCGCCGTACAGCGGGTCGAAGCCGTTCAACGCCAGCCATTCGCGGGCCGCGTCGGTGACCTGCAGGGTCAGCTGTCGGGCGGCCAGCCGATCGCTCAACGCGGTGATCTGGATATCGACGATCCGCGTCAGATCCTCGGTGGTCAGCGAACTGAACACCACGATGTCGTCCAAGCGGTTGACGAACTCCGGCTTGAAGTGCCCGCGCACAGCGCCCATGACCTGATCGCGCTTGAGCTCCTCGGGCAGGTCGCTGACCAGCGCGTGCGAGCCGAGGTTGGACGTCAACACCAGGATCACGTTACGAAAATCGACTGTCCGCCCCTGGCCGTCGGTGAGCCGCCCGTCGTCCAGCACCGCAAGCAGTACGTCGAATACGTCCGGGTGCGCCTTCTCCACCTCATCGAGCAGCACGACGCTGTACGGGCGGCGGCGGACGGCCTCGGTCAGCTGGCCACCTTCCTCGTACCCCACGTAGCCGGGCGGCGCGCCGACCAGTCGTGCGACGCTGTGCTTCTCGGCGTATTCGCTCATGTCGATGCGGACCATTGCCCGCTCGTCGTCGAACAGGAAACCTGCGAGCGCCTTGGCCAGTTCGGTCTTTCCGACGCCGGTGGGCCCGAGGAACAGGAACGAGCCGGTCGGCCGGTCGGGATCGGAGATGCCAGCGCGCGCACGACGCACGGCATCGGACACCGCCTGCACGGCGACCTTCTGCCCGATCACGTGAAGCGCGAGCTCGTCCTCCATGCGGAGCAGTTTGGCGGTCTCGCCCTCGAGCAGGCGCCCGGCCGGAATGCCCGTCCAGGCCTGCACGACCTCGGCGATGTCGTCGGCGGTGACCTCCTCCTTGACCAGCACGTCAATGGGGACCGGAGCATCGGCGGCGGTGCTCAGTTCCTTCTCCAACCCTGGTAGCTCGCCGTACTGCAGCCGGGACGCGGTCTCCAGGTCGCCGTCGCGCTGAGCCCGTTCGATGCGTCCGTGCAACTCGTCGATACGTTCCTTGAGCTCGCCGACGCGGTTCAGGCCGGACTTCTCCCTTTCCCAGCGGGCATTCAGCGCGTCCAGCTTCTCACCGAGATCGGCCAGTTCGGCGCGCAGTTTGGCCAGCCGCTGGGCGGAGGCCTCGTCGGTCTCCTTGGCGAGCGCGAGCTCCTCCATACGCAGTCGATTGACCGCGCGCTGCAGTTCGTCGATCTCGACCGGGCTCGAGTCGATCTCCATCCGCAGCCGACTAGCCGCCTCGTCGACGAGGTCGATCGCCTTGTCCGGCAGGAACCGTGAGGTGATGTACCGGTCGGAGAGGGTGGCGGCGGCGACCAGTGCGCCGTCGTTGATCCGGACCTTATGATGCGCCTCGTAGCGTCCCTTGAGCCCGCGCAGGATGCCGATGGTGTCCTCGACGGACGGTTCGCCGACCAGCACCTGCTGGAATCGCCTTTCCAGCGCGGGGTCCTTCTCGATGTGCTCGCGGTACTCATCCAGCGTGGTCGCGCCGACCATCCGCAGTTCGCCGCGCGCCAGCATCGGTTTGAGCATGTTGCCGGCGTCCATCGCGCCGTCTCCGGTCGCGCCCGCGCCGACGACGGTGTGCAGTTCGTCGATGAACGTGATGACCTGTCCGCCGCTGTCCTTGATCTCGTTCAGGACTGCCTTCAGACGCTCCTCGAACTCGCCCCGGAACTTCGCGCCGGCGATCATCGAGCCGAGGTCCAGTGACATCAATCGCTTACCCCGTAGGGATTCCGGCACATCGCCAGCCACGATGCGCTGTGCCAATCCTTCGACGACAGCGGTCTTTCCGACGCCCGGCTCGCCGATCAGCACTGGGTTGTTCTTGGTCCGACGGCTGAGCACCTGCACCACCCGGCGGATCTCGGAGTCGCGCCCGATCACCGGGTCCAGCTTGCCTTCCCGGGCGGCCGCGGTCAGGTCGACGCCGTACTTCTCCAGCGCCTGGTAGGTGCCTTCGGGGTCCGGATTGGTGACCCGGGTCGAGCCGCGCACCTGGGTCAGCGCGGCACGCAGCGCGGTGGGGTTGGCGCCCAGCCTGGTCAGCGCGGTCGCCACCTCGG
>JBDTDN010000232.1:0-3010 GCA_039923055.1 Jatrophihabitantaceae bacterium | reverse complement strand
CAGTCCGGCGCGCTCGGCGTTGCGGTGCTGGGCGAGGCGGCCCGCCGCAGCCTGGGCGTCTCGACGTTCGTCTCGGCCGGCAACCGGGCCGACGTCTCGGGTAACGACCTGCTGCAGTACTGGGAGACCGACGAGGACACCGACGTCGTGCTGATGTACCTGGAGAGCTTCGGCAACCCACGCAAGTTTGCCCGGCTGGCCCGCCGACTCGGCCGCGTCAAGCCGATCGTCGCGGTGAAGGCCGGCACCGGTCCGATGGTTCCGGGCCTGGTGCACACGTCCGTCGAACTGCCCGAGGTGAGCGTCCGGGCGCTGTTCGAGGCCAGTGGCGTGATCCGCGTCGACACCGTCAGCGACATGTTCGACGTGGGGCTGCTGCTGACCACCCAGCCGCTGCCGGTCGCAGACCGCGTTGCGGTCGTCGGCAACTCGACGGCGCTCGGGGTGCTGGTGACCAACGCCTGCGAAGGCGAAGGGCTCACGCTGACCCGGTTGGAAGACGTCGGGGTGAACGCCGGGGCCGCCGAGTTCGAGCAGACGCTGCGCGAGGTCGTGGACGATCCGGACGTCGACGCAGTGGTCGTCGTCTTTGTCCCGCCGCTGCAGCGCGCCGCCACTGCGGAGGTCGCCATCGCGCTGCGTGGGATCGCGGCGTCCAGCCCGAAGCCGGTGCTCTCGACGTTCCTCGGTTTCGAGGGGGTGCCGGAAGCGTTGGCCACCACGGACGAGGTCTTCCCCGCGCGCGGTTCCGTGCCGTCCTACCCCTCGCCGGAGCGGGCGGTGCGGGCGTTGGCGCGCGCCGTGCGGTACTCGGCGTGGCGGCAGGTTCCGGCCAGTGAGGTGCCCCAGTTGGACGGGATCGATGCTGCCCGCGCCCGCGAACTGGTCCAGGCCGTCCTCGCCGAGGCGCCGGAGGGCCGAGAGTTGACCGCTGACGAGCTGGGCCAGCTCCTCGGCTGCGTCGGAATCACCCTGTCGAACGAGATCCCGGCAGAGGCGGTCGAAGTGACGCTGGACGTGTTCGACGATCACTCCTTCGGCGCGTTGGTGACGTTCGGCATCAGCGGCGTGGCGACGGAGTTGCTCGGTGATCGCGCCTATGCGGCCGTGCCGCTGACCGCAGCGGACGCTGACGAGCTGATCCTTGCTCCGCACGCGGCCCCACTGCTGACCGGCTACCGCGGCGCCGAGCCATGCGATCTGGCTGCGTTGAGTGAGCTGGCGCTGCGGCTGTCGGTACTGGGCGACGAACTGCCAGAGGTGGCCGAGTGCACGCTCAGCGCGCTGGCGGCACCGTTCGGCGCCTACGTCGCGTCGGCGGCGGTCCGGCTGGCCCCGGCGACGGCGCGTGGGGACACCGGCCCGCGGCGGCTGCGTGGCCTGTGAGCGGCACGGCCCTCGCGTGCGGCGTGGACGAGCGGGCCGATGCCCAGGCCGAGCCAGATGAGGTTGACCATCGCCGACGGCCAGGCGTGTGCGCCCGCGGTACTGAGCCCCAGCCCGAACGCGCCGAACAGGTTGAGCAGCAAGTACGGCAGCCCGACGGCGGGCAGTCGCCCTTTGATGTTCAGGCCGTACGCGAGGAGTAGGGCGGCGGCGGCGAACCAGCCCAGGACCGTGATCACGTGGGCACCGACGCGAACGCGCGGACCGGGAACGTGCCGAAGCCGACGATCCGGGGCGGGACCGCGCTGAACCGCGCGCCCCGGTCCGGTAGCTGATCCAGGCCCGTCAGGTGCTCGACGATCCCGATTCCCGCCTGCAGCAGCAGGGTGTGTGCGGGCCGGGTGCCGTCGGTGGTGTCGTCGATGTTGATCGCGTCGATTCCGACCAGTGCGGCGCAGTGCTCGACCAGCCACTGCGCGCCGTCGCGGGTCAGAAACGCTGCGTCGGTCGCGTATTCCGGCGTGCCGAAGTGGTCGTCACCGCCGGTACGGAGCAGGACGGCGGCACCGTGTACATCGCCGACGGTTGCCAGCAGCGCCGCGTCGATCGCACGGTGCTGGCCGGTCTGGACGACGACGGTCGGCAGGTCGACCAGCCGGTCCAGGCTGAGCCCGGCCAGGTCAGTGCCGCCGTCATAGCGGTGGTACGGGGCGTCCAGATAGGTGCCGGTGTTGCCGATCATGGTGATGACGTCCATCGCAAACTCTGTGCCGGGAGCGTAGATCGAGCGGGACGCCTCACGCGTCAAGTGCGGCGTGATGGTCGGTGTGGGCAGGCCGGGGTAGGTGACCAGCCCTGCCCTGATGACGTGGCTGAGTTCGACGAATCTGCGATCGGGCATGCCATCATTATGGCCACTTGATGATTGCAAGAGAATTGCATTCTAAGCACATCTGGTTGAAGCTGTCCTACATGCAGATTGATCCTCGCAGGCTGGTGGTGCTGCGTGCAGTGGACAGGTATGGCGGAGTGGTCGGCGCCGCGGCCGCGCTACGGATCTCGCCGTCTGCCGTCTCCCAACAACTCGTTGCGCTGGAACGCGAGAGCGGATTCGCTCTGATCGACCGTTCGCGGCGGGGCGGGCAGCGTCCGGTCGAGTTCACCGCTGCAGGGCGGCGACTGATTCCGCACGCCGATCGGCTCGCCCAAGTGCTGGAGGATGCGGCGGGGGAGTTGACGATGCTCGCTGACGCTACAAGTGGGTCGGTGACGGTGGCGGCTTTCTTCACCGCGTTGCGGGGTTTCATCGCGCAGATGATCGCGGACTTGGCGGTAGTGCACCCGGCGCTGCAACTTCGCGTCCGCGAGTTCGACGAGGCGGCGGTTTCCGGCGAGGTGATGGCCGGGCGGGTGGACCTGGCCGTCGTGGAAGACGACGCCGACGAGCGGAGATCGGTGCCGCGCGGGCTGCGGTACGAGGCGATGGCCGACGATCCGTTCCGGGTGGTGGTGCCGGTCGACTGGCCGGAGATCGACAGCTTGCACGCGCTGGCCGATCGCCCGTGGGTGGACGGCCCGCCGGACACGGCTCTGGGTCATGCGATGCATCGGGTCCGGCGCAGCA
>JBDTDN010000231.1:0-5240 GCA_039923055.1 Jatrophihabitantaceae bacterium | reverse complement strand
CACGGCCGGTATCGCCGGCACCGGCACCGACCCGGACATGAGCAACAACACCGCGGCCGACACCGCTACCGTGACCCCGGTGGCCAACCTACTTCTGGTCAAGCGACTGCAGGGCAGCACGCTTATTCACGGTCAGCACGCTCAGTACACACTCCAGGTAACCGACGAAGGGCCGTCTCCGGCGGCCGCCCCGATCACCGTGACCGACCACTTGCCGCTCGGCCTTAGCTACGTATCGGCGAGCGCGTCCGGCTGGGCGTGTTCGGCCAACGGCCAAGTCGTCACCTGCACGACATCGAAGACCCTCGGAGTGGGCAAGACCGACACGATCGAGCTCACCGTCCTAGTCACCGCCACCGGCGGAAAGATAATCAACAAGGCCACGGTCACTAGCGCCACCACGCAAACAAGCACCAGCGGCGACACCTCAGCCACCGAGCCGGTCAGCGTCACCGCACGCGGCGGCCAATCGGCTCAAGGTCTGTCTACCACTGGCGCCGATCTGCGTCGGCCGCTGACGTGGGCGATCCTGTTCATCCTGCTCGGTGGGATCGCCTTATTGGCCAGCCGACGCCGAACTGACCGTCCGTAGCCACTGGCGGCCTGCGGTCGACGCTGCCGTGTTAGGCGTGCAACTCGCAGGCGGACCGGGTCGGTAGCCTCAAGACATGGCGGTCGACACGGCGTTCGTCCTTGGCGGCGGTGGTGTGTTGGGCGCGACTCAGATCGGTATGCTCCGCGCTCTGCTCGAGCGTGGCATCGAGCCTGACCTGGTCGTTGGTGCCAGCGTTGGCGCGCTGAATGGGGCGGTGATCGCAGCCGACCCTTCCGTCGCGTCGGTTCAGACACTGACTGGGCTGTGGTCGGATCTGGCTGGGGCCGGGATATTCTCCGATTCGTTGTTCTCCCAGGCGGCGCGAGTGGCCAAGTATCGGACGCACCTGCATTCGTCGGAGCCGCTACGGACGATGCTCGAGCAGCACCTACCAGTGACGCGAATCGAGCAGCTCCGGACCCGTTTTGAGTGCGTGGCCGCGAGTATCGAGAAGGCAGGGGCGCACTGGTTCACCGAGGGTCCGATCGCCGACGCCGTCGTTGCGTCGTGTGCCGTGCCTGGGCTGTTCCCGCCGGCCCGCGTCGGGGACGAACACTTCTTCGACGGTGGACTCGTGCACTCGATCCCGGTCGGGCGCGCCGTGGCGCTCGGAGCCCGGCGGGTATTCGTATTGCATGTCGGGCGCATCGAGCGACCGCTGCGACCGCCACGCTGGCCGTGGGAGGTGGGCCTCGTTGCGTTCGAGATCGCTCGCCGCCACCGCTTCATTGAGGAGATGCAACGGATAGATCCCGGCGTCGACGTGCACGTCCTACCCAGCGGTGAACCCGATACGCCGCTGGTGAGCGTGCGCTATCGGGACGCTACGCGAGCGACGTCTCGCATCGAGCGGGCGTACGCGGCTAGCGTGCGCTACCTGGCCGACGTCACGTGAGCTGGGTGCCGCCGCGTCTGGTCAGGCGGGTGGTCGTCGATCCACTGTGGCTTCCCGTCGCGCTCACGATCGGCGTGCTGTTGGGAATCGTCGTCATCATCTCTTTGCTGGCACCGATCACACCTAAAAAGCGAGCACTGCGTGCCAGTTGCCTAGCGCTGGTCTATCTCTACGTGGACGTTCGGCTCATGCTCGTCGCGCTCGCGTTCTGGCTACGTCATCCGCGCCGAGCGGGCCAGGACGCGGCATGGACGAAGCGTCACGCCGAACTGCTCGGTCGTGCGCTCGACCAACTGATGTCGGCGGCCGGAAGGTTGTTCGGCTACGCCGTCGATCTCGTCGGCCGAGAACTACGCATCGAACACCAGCATCCGCTGGTGGTGCTGGCGCGGCATGCCGGGCCGGGCGACTCCTTCACCCTCGTCCATCTACTCGTGACGACCTACCATCGCGTACCTCGCGTCGTTCTCAAACAGACGCTGCAGTGGGATCCCGGTCTGGACGTCGTGCTGACCCGACTTGACTGTCATTTCTTGCCGTCGAAGTCGGGCGCCGGCGAGGACCGGGCAGTGGCCATAGCCGAGACCGTGAACCATTTGGTCCCCGGCGACGCTATGTTGCTGTTTCCCGAAGGCAGCAACTGGACTCCGCGTCGTCACCGTCGCTCCGTTATTGCACTGCGCCGGTCGGGACATGTGCGCAAGGCCCGAGAAGCGAGCGCGCGCACCCACGTCCTGCCTCCGCATCCAAGGGGAACCGTTGCCGCGTTGACCGCCCGTGACGATACCGATGTCCTTGTCGTCGCTCACGCCGGCCTCGACACCCTGGTCAACCCCGGCCAGATGTGGGCAGCGTTGCCGCTGCGGAACCGGCCGATGCGCATCCGCGCCTGGCTACGTCCAGCGGGCGAGGTGCCCCGCGAGGCGTCGGCGATCACGTCCTGGCTTGAGGATCAATGGGCTGACGTCGATCAATGGGTCGCGACCGAGCGGCGGTACGGGGACGAGTGATCGGCTCCGACGTCGATGGCGGGTACTCGATGAAGGCCGCAGATTGGCGGGTTTGCTGGTCAGCCGCGGCGAGCGACCGCGTAGACCGGCACGAAAAAGATGAACAGCAGAAGGCACGCCAGAGCCCAAGCCTCCGGTGTGGCGATAGTGAGCGAGCCGAGTCGGAACACGACTGGTGTTCCGACTCGTGCCCATCGGCGTGCGTCGGTGAACACCCAGAGGTCCACCGTGACCACTGCGAGGGCGATCAGCACCGGCGCGAACAGAATCGCCACGCTGCGACAGTACCCATGCCCCCGGTGATTAGATGCGCACAACAGCGTCAACAGCGTCAACCGCGTCCGACCGGGTCGGCGGTAGTTCGCATCGAGGGGTTCGGATCTCCTCAGTTCCACATATGGTCTAGAACATTTCGTCGGGGTGTAACCGACTTCATTCGGTCAACACGAGGCTGATCAGCGATTGCACGTGGCGTTCGTCGGCGGCCGCGGAGTGGCCGCTCGCCGCGCCGTACAGCACGTGGGTCAGGGTGGCGCCAGTCAGGATCGCTACGACGGTGGAAACCGAGGTCTGAGCCGGAAGGTCTCCACGCGCGATCGCCCGCTTGATCACCTGCCTGGCCTGCTGCCCCCGCTCGCCGCGCGTCATAACCTGAAAGTGCTCAGCGAGTTCGGGTACCGACTTGGCATCAAGGACCATCCGAAGTCCGACGATTCCGTGCGGTTCGCGGTAGCTGGCCAGAAAATGACGTGCCAGAACCTCGAGATCGTGACGGGTGTTGCCGGTGTCGACTCGACCCAGTACGGGCGAGCGCGCAGCGACGGCTGCTGCCAGAAGTTCAGCTTTTCCACTCCATCGCCGATAGAGGGCCTCTCGTCCTACGCCAGCAGAACGGGCAACTGCGTCCAAAGTGAACCCGGACCAACCGTGCTCGCCGTAGACAGTGATCGTTGCGTCCAGGATCTTGTCCTCGACTGCAGGGTCACGGGGCCGCCCACGAGTAGCGCTAGCAACAGTCACTACTGCATCGTCCTCCGCCCGTCAATATTGGACAAGTAATGTCCGGAAAGCAGGATCCTGGCCCCGTTGATCTATCAACTAGCTATTTACAGACATGTTCTGTCCGATATACTGCGTCGATGACGGCGAACTTGTTCGAACCTGCCAAGCTCGGTCCGGTCACCTTAGGCAACCGGATCATCAAGGCCGCGACCTTCGAAGGCATGAGCCCGCGGGGCCAGGTATCTGATGCGCTGATCGACTTCCACCGCGCTTATGCCGCTGGGGGCGTGGCGATGACTACCGTCGCGTATTGCGCCGTGTCGATGGAGGGACGCGGAGCTCCGAACGAGATCGTGCTACGTCCGGAGTCGTTGGCCGGCCTGACGCGCCTGGCCGACGCGATCCATGCCGAAGGTGCTTGCGCGAACGCCCAGATCGGTCATGCCGGCCCGGTGGCGCAGAGCTACGCCACCAAGCAGAAGGCACTGAGCGCCTCTCGTGGCTGGAGTCCGCTGGGCACGCACTTCAGCGAAGCAACCAGGGCTGACATTGCCCGCATTGTCGGCGACTTCGCCGCGGGGGCTCGGATCCTCGCCGACGCCGGCTTCGACGCCATCGAACTGCACATGGGTCACCACTACCTCATCAACAGTTTCATGAGTCCGAAATGGAATCGACGCACAGATAGCTGGGGGGGTAGTACCGAAGCGCGTGCGCGCTTTCCCCGCCAAGTTGCCGAAGCGGTCCGCGAGGCCATCGGTGCCCGAGTGGCCATCACCGCGAAGTTCGAAATGACCGATGCCGTCCCCGGTGGGCTCTGGCTCGACGAGAGCATTCCGATCGCCGAGTTGCTCCAGGGCGACGGAACGCTCGACGCCTTGCAACTCACTGCCGGCGGTTCGCTGGCGAACCCGATGTATCTGTTCCGCGGGGATGTTCCACGTGCCGAATTCGCCGCCGCACTGCCCAGGGCTTTGCGGCCAGGATTCAAGCTCGTCAACCGACGTTTCATGCCGGAATATCCCTTCGAGGAGTCCTACTTCCGACCGATGGCTCGACAATTTCGTGCAGCGCTCACCATGCCGCTGATCGCGCTTGGCGGGCTCAACGAACTCGCCTCGATGCAGCAGGCCCTAGATGACGGCTTCGCCTTCGTGGCCCTCGGCCGCGCGCTTCTGCGTGAACCCGATTTGGTGGCCAAGCTTGCCGACGGTAGCCGGACCGAGTCCCTCTGCATCCACTGCAACAAATGCATGCCTTCTATCTACCAAGGAACCCACTGCGCCCTCGTACCCCCGTCGCTGCGCCCCGGACTGGCCCGAATGATCGAGCGCCGGTAACAAACTCGGTATTGCCAGGCACACCGAACCATGGTCCACTGTGCCAGTGATGAATGGCATAGCAAGCATTTTCGCGCAGCTCGTACCAGCTCGAGGACGCTGATGGACGAACCGGCAACGATGCTGACCGCCGAACTTGGCGCCGATCTACCCGCCAGCATCATTGCTCTGCCCGAGGCAGCGCTCGCCCGCCTGCTCGACCAACTCCACGCCGCTCGGCAACACCAGGCCGAGGTCGTCGCGAGCTCGGTAAAGTCCGCGGTCAAGGGTGTGCCCTTGCCTGTGCGCGCCGTCGTGCGTAGGGCGCTGACCGGATGAGCGCGGTGAAGCAGGCCCGGACGAACAAGGCCACGCCACCGAAGACGCCCTCACCTCGCAGCCCGCAGATCGGGCGGATC
>JBDTDN010000230.1:0-10969 GCA_039923055.1 Jatrophihabitantaceae bacterium | reverse complement strand
CTGCCGACGACCGTGACCGCAGGGCTGGTTGCCACTGCGTTCGGCTCACAGACCCCAGTCGGCATTGATGCGTACCGCATCGGCGATCTGGAAGCGACCACCGGGCAGCAGCTCCTTGTCGGGCTTGCCCATCGTCACGACGTGCTTGCCGAACTTCGCCACCAACGGCCGACCGACATCGCGCTTGAGCCACAGCCGCAGCAGGTGTCGGCGCCGCTCGGGCTCGGGGTAGTCGTCGTAGCTGGTCCGCGAGTGCAGCGCGGCGTAATTCAGCAGCCACTGCACATCGCCGGCCTGGAAGTCCATGTCGATCGCGAGGCCAGGCTCCTGGGAGATCTCGTCAAACAGGTGCAGCAGCTCGATCTGGGCTTCGGTAAGCCGGGGCGCCTCGGGGTACTCCTGGGCGGAGAAGATCATCGAGTTGCCGGCGTAGATGCTGAAGATGCCGTCGACGTAGCTGATGATCGGGGAGGTGTAGGTCATCTTCGGCGAGCTGGGATCCTGCCGGCGCCAGTCCCAGTGGAACGGCTCGAACAGCAGCGGCGCGAGATCGGGACGTCGCTTGAGGATCTCGTTGTAGATCGTCGTACCGCTGACCAGGCTGCTGGCGCCGCCGTCCTTCGCGCCGCGCAGGCACATCAGCGCCACGACGTCCGAGCTGTCCGAGTGGAACGGCAACCGGTCGCGGACGCGGGACGGCAGCGCGCCGGCGTCGTCCATCGTCTTGTTGGACGTGGCGACGACGTGGTCGAGAACATCGCCCATCTGGTTCTGCCCGATCGGTACGCCCAGGTGCAGGCCGAGGATGTAGAAGATCGCACCGGCCAGCACGTCGCCGTACTCCTGCGTCTTCAGCCCGCGCACGAGCAGGAAGCCGCGGCCGGAGTCGAGTTGACGTGCGCTCTCAGTGTTCAGGCGCGTACACGTGGGCAGCGGATAGTCCGCCGCAGTGATCGTTCGTAGGTCGGGGTCGTCCGCGACGAGCTTGCGGCCGACGGCCTCGAGTTCGGTGAGCTCGTCGGCGCTGAGCTGGTAGATCCACTCGGTGGTCTTGAGGAGCTCGTCGCCGCGCCAGGCGGACGGGCCGGAGATGGGCTGGAGGTTGACGGTAGTGGTCATGATTCGGGTACTCCGATGGTGTCGAAGGCGGGAAGTTGTTGTCGGTCAGCGGGCCGTGGACGGCTCGGCGTGACCGTCAAAAAATGACCTGCGGATCGCCGACAGCAGTGCCGGGGCGCAACCCTTCGCGTGGCGGACGGATCCGCAGCGGCCCTTCGTAACCCGCAGGGCCCGAGGTGGCGTGATCGTAGGAAGCTCGCATCGCGCCTCTCCTTACTGCGGGGCTTATACCTACACGCTAAGCCACCCATCACCGACCGTCAAGCAAGACGCTGTCTCGCGTGTTGTAGACACCTCGCGGGAGTTCGGCCCGATCACACGCCTGCTGGGATCCGCATCTCGTGCAGGTCGTCGGCTTCGGTGAGGGTCGGTTCGGTGGCGGCGCGGACGTCGGCGACGCTCACACCAGGGGCGAGTTCGCGTAGCACCAAGCCGTCGGGGGTGATGTCGATGACGGCGAGGTCGGTGATGATCTTGCCGACGCAGGTCTTGCCGGTCAGCGGAAGGCTGCAGGAGTTGACGATCTTGGCGGTGCCGTCCTTGGCGGTGTGTTCCATCATCACGATGACCTTCTTGGCGCCGTGGACCAGGTCCATCGCCCCGCCCATACCCTTGATCATCTTGCCGGGAATGGTCCAGTTCGCCAGGTCCCCGTTGACCGCGACCTGCATCGCACCCAGCACAGCGACGTCGATATGCCCACCGCGGATCATCCCGAAACTGGTGGCCGAGTCGAAGAACGCGGCACCGGGCAGGATGGTGACGGTCTCCTTGCCGGCGTTGATCAGATCCGGGTCGACGTCGTCGTCATACGGGTACGGGCCGACGCCCAGGATCCCGTTCTCGGACTGCAGCACCACATGCACCCCGTCGGCGACATAGTTCGGCACCAGTGTCGGCAGCCCGATCCCCAGGTTCACGTACTGCCCGTCGGACAGTTCCGCGGCGACGCGGGCGGCGAGTTCGGTCCTGGACAACGTCATGCCGGTGCTCCCTGGCTTGTGGTGGCGGGGCGCTCGCGGATGGTGCGCTTCTCGATCCGTTTACCGGACTCCCCGACCTGCACGACGCGTTGCACGAACACCCCCGGCGTGTCGATGTGCTCCGGATCCAACTCGCCGGGCTCGAGTAGTTCCTCGACCTCGGCGATGGTGATCCGCCCGGCCATCGCACACAGCGGGTTGAAGTTCCGGGCCGCCGCGTCATAGGACAGGTTTCCGTGTCGATCCCCGCGCGCGGCCCGGACCAGGGCGAAGTCCGTCACGATCGCCTGCTCCAGCACGAACTCACGGCCGTCGAAGACCCGCACCTCCTTCGCCGGAGAGGCCACCGCGACCGATCCGTCGGTGTTGTAGCGCCACGGCAGCCCGCCATCGGCAACCAGCGTGCCCACCCCAGCAGGGGTGTAGAACGCCGGGATCCCGCAGCCACCGGCCCGCAGTCGCTCCGCGAGCGTGCCCTGCGGACACAACTCCAACTCCAGTTCACCACCGAGGTACTGCCGGGCGAACTCCTTGTTCTCCCCGACATAGGAGCCGATCGTCCGCGCAATCCGGCCGGCCATCAGCAACACACCCAGACCCGCATCGTCCACACCGCAGTTATTCGAGACCGTCTGCAACCCCGAGGACCCCTGCACCAGCACCGCCTGGATCAGGTTCGACGGAATCCCGCACAATCCGAAACCACCGACGGCCAACGACGCGCCATCGCCGATATCAGCAACAGCGGCAGCAACAGACTCAAACGTCTTGTCCACGGCGGTACAGCCCCTCTGGTTCGGTCAGCGGTCAGTCAGCGGTCGAGCACAAGCCGTTCGGACGAGCAGCGGCCTACGCAGATCATCATCGTCCTACCGGCTTCTCGCTCCTCATCGGTCAGCACCGAGTCCCGGTGCTCGGGAGTTCCGGCCAACACCCGCGTCTCGCACGCACCGCAGTATCCCTTTTCGCAGTCGTAGGAAATTCCCGGCACGGCCTCGCGCAGAACCTCGATCAACCGCTTGTCCGCCGGGACCTGCAGCGTCAAGCCGCTACGGGCCAGGTGCACCTCGAAGGCGGTGTTCTGTGCTGGGTCGAAGGCGACTTCGAGTTCGTCGCCGGCCGCGAATCGCTCCACGTGCAGCCGATCCGCAACTGCGTGTTCCTCGCAGGCCATCTCGACGGCGGCGATCATCGGGCCGGGACCGCAGCAGTACACGGCGGTGTCCGGACCAATGGCTGCCAGTAGTGCGTTCAGGTCGGGCAGGCCGGCCTCGTCTTGCGGCAACAGTGTCAGCCGGTCGCCGGCCGCGGCGGTGAGCTCATCGACGAAGCCCATCGATGTCCGCGTCCGGCCGCCGTAGACGACGGTGAACGATGCGTCGCTAGCCGCAACCGCACGGACCATTGCCAGGATCGGGGTGACGCCGATGCCGCCGGCGAGGAACAGGTAGTCCGGCGCGTCGACCAGCGGGAAGTGGTTGCGTGGTCCGCGCACGACGAATGCGGCGCCGGTCGCGGCAAGGGCATGTAGCTCCGCCGACCCGCCGCGCCCGTTCGCCTCGCGCAGCACGCCGATCTGCCAGCCGTGCTCGTCCGCGGGGTCACCGCACAGCGAATACTGGCGCAGCCGGCCGGAGGGCAGGCGCAGCTCGATGTGCGAGCCGGGCGCCCAGACCGGTAGCGCTGTGCCGTCGATGTGCTCGAGCCGCAGGCTGACGACGTCGTCCGCGACGGTGCGTACCTCGCTGACATTCAGCGCAGTGGCGGTCAGGGCGTGCGTGCCGGTGGCGCCGTCCGCACCGACGCGCGGTCCGGCGGGGAAGGTCGCAGGGATCGCGTCCCAGCCGGCTTGGTTGCCGAGCGTGGGATAGGCGACCAGGCCTTCCTCGAGCACCTCGTAGTCGGGCAGCCGGGTCAGGACCTGGGTCATCATCTCGCGGAACATCGCACGTGCCAGATGAGCGCCCGCGCAGCGGTGGATGCCGATGCCGAAGCTCAGGTGCCGGCTCGCGTCGCGATCCAGCCGGACCTCGGCGGGCTCGGGGAACACCTCGGGGTCATGGTTCGCGGCTACCCACGGGATCAGGACACGATCGCCTTTGTGCATAGGGCATCCGTCGACCTCGACGTCGGTAAGCACCGTGCGGGCCATGGACTGGGACGGCGCGAACGCGCGCAGGAACTCCTCAGTCGCACCGTCCATCAGGTCAGGCGACTCGATGAGTCGACGGCGCTGGTCCGGATGCCGGCTCAGGTGCACGAGCACCGAACCGGTGAGCGAGGTGGTGGTGTCCACGCCACCGGCGATGAGCAGGCCGATCACCGACACCAGCTCGTCCTCGGTGAATTCGGCACCGTCCGGTCGGCGCGCGGCCGTGAGCGCACTGGCGGCATCCGCGGCCGGATGTACGCGACGGTCCTGGATCAGCTCGCGGATGCGCTGATCCATGTACGCCAACCCTGCCGCGCCGCGCATGGCCCGCTCGCTGCCGGCGACGGCGGCGAAGATGTCATGGACCGGGCCGGCCAGCTTCGGCCAGTCCTCGGCGGGAAAGCCCAGCCAGTCGAGGGTGACGGCGGCGGGCAGCGGATTGGTGAGGTCGCGGACCAGATCGCACGAGCCGAACTCGATGAACTCATCGACGACGCGGGCGGCGTGTCGGGCGATCATCGGGACAAGCTTCTCGACCGCGTCCTGGTTGAGCAATGGGTTCACCAGGTCCCGGTACATCCCGGCGCTGGGCGCGTCGAGTTCGATCGGGAACTGTTCCAGCCCGGCGCCGCGGGGGATGACGATGGCCGTACCTTCACCGCCGGCCGGGGCGCGAGCCGAGGAGAACTCTTGGTCATCGCGCGCGATCCGGGAGATGTCGGCGTATCGGGTCGTGTAGTAGTAGCCGCCGTGCGCCTCGGTCCGCCCGACCGGGCACTGCTCCCGGAAGGCCGCGTAGTACGCGATCGGATCGGCGTTCGCGACATCACCGTGATGATCGAACTTGGTTGGGTCGACGGGAATTGTTGTTGTCATGATGGGCACGCTCCACGTGCTTCGTGCTGACGCGTGGTGTTGTCCGGCCACGCCACCGGAGGTGCTGAGATCAAGGGTAGGTCACCCACGGTAAGGCAAGGTCGGTAGGCCGCGCACGCCGACCGCGACGCGGAACAGCGCACCCGCCGCGCGGGCCTCGTGCGGTTCGGGCGACGCGCCGATGCTGGTCACGTACAGGTCGGTCAAGTCCGCGCCGCCGAATGTGCAGGCTGTCACCCGCTGGACGGGGAAATCGAGCACGGTGTCCAGCCGCCCGTCCGGTGCGTACCGGCGTACCGCGCCGCCGTTCCAGAGCGCCGTCCACACATAGCCGTCGACGTCCAGGGTGAGCCCGTCGGGCATGCCTTGCTCAGTCGGGACGTGCACGAACGGCCGGCGGTTGTGCAGGCCGTGCTCGCTGTTGTAGTCGAAGCGGTCGATCGTGCTGGCCAGGGTGTCCGCGAAGTAGGCGGTGGCGCCGTCGGCCGTCCAGGCCAGCCCGTTGGACACCCCCAGGTCGCCGAACAGCGTCGAGACGGTGCGGTCGGTGTTCAACCGGTACATCGTGCCGCCGCCCGGTCCGAAGTCGTCGCCCATCGAGCCGCAGAGAAAGTTGCCGTCCGGGTCGCAGCCGCCGTCGTTGAACCGCGTGTGCGGATCAGACCAGACCTCACCGAGTGACTCGATGGCGCTGCCCCAGTCACCGCTGAGCGCGAAACCCCGTTCCAGGGCCATGACCATGCCGCCGTCCGCCCGAGGCCGGATCGCCGTCACCATCGTGCCGACGTGCCAGCGCTCCACCTCGCCGTCGGCACCGGCGGGAGCGAACCGGAGCACGTCGCCTGCAGTCGTGTCGACCCACCGCAGCCCGCCCCACTGGGCAGACCAGACCGGACCTTCGCCGTGTGCGGCGATCGGCCCGGTCAGCTGCTCGATTTCGGGCATCGTTCAGCGGTCCCCGACGAAGCGGTCGGGCAGGCCGCCGACGGTGCCGGCCACGCGTGCGCCCGGCGCCCGGTACGGATTCGCCGCCGCGACGTCCTCGGCCAGCCGGACGCCCAGTCCTGGTCCGGCAGGCACACCGAGCGTGCCGTCAACGATGCCGTCCAGCCCGAGTACGGCGCCCACTCCGAGCGCGTCCCAAGCTGGAATCAGGCTGATCGGGTACTCGATGGCGCGGATCGCGTGCACCGTCGCCGCGAGCGCGAGGTTGGCTGCCAGCGAGATCGGTCCGGCGCAGATGTGTGGGACAACGCGGGCGCCGTAGTAGGAGGCGAGGTTGGCGATCGCGCGCGACTCGGCGATACCGCCGGAGATCGACGCGTCCGGCTGCAGCACGGAGATCCCGCCGTTGGACAGCGCGTCGAGCACGTCCTCGCGCCCGTACAGGTGTTCGCCGTACGCGATCGGGACGGCGGACTTCGCCGACAGGGTCGCGATCGCGGCGCGGTTGCCCTGCGGGATCGGCTCCTCGAACCAGCGCACGCCGAGCTCGCCCAGCCGAACGGCGACCTCCAGCGCGGTGGGCAGGGTGAACGTTTCGCTGCCGTCGACCATCAACTCCACGTTGTCCGGGAGCAGGTCGCGCAGTTCGGTCAGCGTGCGTAGGTCCTGCTGCCATTGCGGCCCGACGCGCACCTTCGCCAGCCCCACGCCGCGTTCGAGCAGCGGCGCGAGCAGATCGGCGTGGAACTGCGCCGGCCCCTCGTCCAGGAACGTCGAGGAGGCGTAGACGGCAATCCGGTCGTGCACCTGGCCGAGCAGTTGGCTGACCGAACGCTGTGCCGCTTGCGCGGCGAGGTCCCACAGGGCGATCTCGACGGCGCTGCGGGCCTGCACCGCGATCCACTGATCGCCCAGCCGACGGCGGGTGGACAGCCGCAGCAGGTCAGCCAGCGGCTCGACCGCGACCAGTTCGCGGCCCACCAGAAGCGGCGCGTACGCCTGGCTGATGACCTCGCTCAGGATGCCCGCGTAGGTGCAGCCGTAGCTGTCGCAGGCCTCTCCGTAACCGACCAGACCGTCCTCGGTCTCGATGCGCACGAAGCAGAACGACATGGGCTCGCGGCCCAGCGGGTAGGTGACGGCGATGGGGGTGACGGAGGTGATCTGCATGATGGTCACTATGAAGGGCTGGACGCTGAACGTCAATGCAAGATGGCATCTCATCTTGCGAGACCCAAGTGATTGTGCTGATAGCACACTGTAGTGATTCGGACCGGCACGACGGGCACGGTGCATTCGGCCGAGTCGGGACGTAGCGTCAACCCTGACATCAGCGATCCGATCGCATTGGATCGGCGCGAGAGAAGGGCCCGAACATGACAGCAGTACAGATCCGTGGCATCGAGTTTCCGTCGGTTGCGCCGGAGATCGAGACGTTCGACGGTGAGAAGGCCCCGTGGATGTCCGGCTTCAGCGATGAGTACGGCGCGTTCCTGCAGCGTCAGGTGGACCGGGACGTGGCGTGCATCCCTGACCGGATCATGGCGATGCTCGCCGCCTCGGACGCACTGGTGCAGGGCATGCAGGTCACCCAGTTGGAGCACGGCCTGGAGACGGCCACGATGGCCGAACGAGCCGGGATGGACGTCGACATCGTCGTCGCCGCGCTGTGCCACGACATGAGCAAGGTGATCTCGACGCCGAACCATGCCGCGATAGCAGCCGAAATGATCAAGCCCTTCGTCACCGACGACGCGTACTGGATGGTCAAGGTCCATCAGGACTTCGAAGGTATCCACTATTTGGCGCAGATCGGCGTCGACCCGATGATCCGCCTGCAGCACAAGGATCATCCGGCGTACGAACTGGCCGAACGCTTCGCCGACGAGTGGGACGTCAAGGCGTTCGACCCTGACTTCGACATGTCGCCGCTGGAGCACTTCGAGCCGATGGTGCGCGAGGTGTTCAGCCGCAAGGCCAAGCGCCCGGACCATTGGGTGGCGCTGAACCCGGCGCATCAGTAACAGGACACACTGCATCGACGGGCACACTAGGACCGGTGACGACAGCCGACGACCTCGCCCTGCGCGACCGGTTGGAGGCCCACGCCCTGGCCGGGGCGAGCTGGCTCGACCTGATCGTCGCGCTGGCCGCCGCTGGTAACTGCCTGGTTCGCCTGGCTGCTGCCGACGCTGCACTGCTGTGTTCGGCCGGAGCGGGCGGAGCCGCTGAACTGGCCGCGGCCGAGACGTTCGATTCGCCCCGGCCGCGGATTCTTGCCGCTGCCGACATCACCGCCTGCTTCACGTCCACCGCGCCGGTCGCTGTCCGGACTCTGGACGGCGTCGACATGCACGGGTTGGCGGTCAGTTCTGGCGGGCGCCGGGTTGGCGTGCTGCTGGTCGATGCCAGTGGGGTCCGCGCCGCGGCTTTGCTTCGCGCGGCGGCCAACGCGGTCGCCATCGTGGCTGTGCGGCGGGACGCGCAGGCCTCGGCCGTCGCCGAGACGGCATCCTGGTTCGTCGACGAGTTGCGCTTCGGCTCGCGGCGCAGCCCGGACGAACTCGCGGTCATGGCGCAGCGCTTCGGCGTGAACCTGGCCGAACCGCACACACCCATCGTCATCGACTACGACGGGCCGGACACCCGTACGTTCGCAACGGCGCTGTCCTGGGTCGAGACACCGCTACGGGTGGACGGACGCCGGGCCTGGACGGTGCTGGGCGCGGACGCGCCGGAGCGGATGGGGCTGATCCAGCGGCGGCTGCAGGAGTTCGTCAGTTCCGGCCGGGTGCTGGTTGCGGCGGGACCGCCCGCGCTCGGTGTCGAGGCGATCCTGGGCAGTTTCGACAAAGCCGGCTTCGCGCTGCGGTTGCTGGCCACCCGGCAGGCAGGATCTGCCGGTGCTGGCTGCCAAACGGCCACCATGACGTTCGACCAGTTGGGGCTGGCCGGACTGCTGTTCCAGGTGCCCCGTGCCGGCTTGACCGGCTACGTCCGTAGCCGTCTGCTACCGATCCTGGATCATCTGGACCTGCTGCAGACGCTGCGAGCCTGGTACGCCAGCGGCGGTAGTCGCCTCAGCGTTGCCGCGGCCGTGCACATCCACCGCAACTCTGTCGGCCACCGGATGGAGCGACTGCGGGGGCTGCTGGGTGTAGACCCGACCGATCCCGCCGTGGCGTTGGAACTGCAGATCGCCTTTGCGGCAATGGACGTCCTCACCGCGCTCGACAAACTCTGAGACGGCTCAGAACAATCAGAAGGTGAGGACGGCCTTGCCCACGCTGCCCTGCTTGACGGCGGCGACGGCCTCGTTGATCTGCTCGAAGTCGAAGTAGCTGATCATCCGGTCCACGGGGAACTTGCCCGCCGCGTGCAGGTCGAGCAGCTTGGGCAGGAACAGTTGTGGCAGGCTGCTGCCGGCGATGATGCCGGTGATCGAGCGGCCGTTGAGCACGCTGCGCCATTCAAAGCTCATCGACTCACTCGGCCCGATGCCGATGACGCCGACTCTGCCCAGCGGGCCGAGCGCCTCGACCGCGGTACGCAGTACGTCCTCGCGGCCGGTCGTGTCGATCGCGTAGTTCAGTCCGCCGGGGACGATCTCAGCGAGTGCACCCGCGACGTCGCCACTGGAGTTGACGGTGTGGGTCGCCCCGTAGCCAACCGCGGCGGTGAGCTTGGCCTCGTTGATGTCGACGGCGATGATCGCTCCGCAGCCGCTCAGAACCGCAGCCAGGATCGCGGCGACGCCGACTGCACCGGCACCGAAGATCGCGATACTGGAACCGGGCTCGGGGCGCAGCACGTTCAGCACGCCACCGGCACCGGTCTGGAACCCGCAGCCGAATGGGCCGACGTGGCGCAGATCGATCCCGGCGTCGATCGGCACGACGGCGCGTGCGGGCACAACTGCGTGGCTGGCGAAGGATGACTGGCCCAGGAAGTGGCCGTTCACCTCGATGCCGTCGCGGGACAGCGCGGTCGACCCGTCCGGGCGGCGGCCGGTGAAGTTGATCGCGTCGAACTGGCGGCAGTAGGCGGGCGAGCCGGTCAGACACAGTGAGCACGTGCCGCACGAGGCGAAGGACATCGCGACGTGATCACCGGCCTGGACCGTGGAGACCCGGCTGCCGACCCGCTCGACGATGCCGGCACCCTCGTGACCGAGGACCGCGGGCGTCGGGAAGAAGTTGGCGAACTCCAGGTCCGTGCCGCAGATGCCGACGCTGCTGACCCGCACCAACACCTCGTCCGGACGCGGATCCTCCAAGTCGATCTCGGTCAGGGTGAAGGGCGCGCCGGCGCTCTCCAGGACAGCTGCAGTAGCTCGCACGAACGCTCCTTGGAGGACTCGCGCTGCTTCACAGCGCGAGATTGCATCTTGACATGTGGAACAGGCTCGGTCAAGGATTGACCCATGGCCGTCCTTGAGATTCCCGCTGCCCGCCAGCTGATCGACGGTGAGTGGACCGCCGCCCGTAACAAGGGTGAGCTGCCGGTCATCGACCCCGCTACTCAGACCGTGATCCAGCCCGTGGCGCTGGCCGAAGCCGCCGATGTCGATGACGCTGTGGCCGCCGCGCGGCGCGCGTTTCCTGCCTGGGCCGCCACGAACCCCTCCGAGCGGGGTGTGCTGCTGCGACGCTGGGCAGACCTGATCATGGCGCACGTCGAACAGCTCGCCGCGATCGAAGCACGCGATGTCGGCAAACCGCTGTCCGGCGGCCGGCTGAACATGTACATCACGCACGGGATCATCGACTACTTCGCCGGAGCTGCGGACAAGCTCACCGGCGTCACCCTGCCGACCCGCTCGCCTGACTACCTCGGTTTCACCATCCCGGAGCCGTACGGCGTGTGCGCCGTCGTGATCCCATGGAACGTCCCG
>JBDTDN010000229.1:0-3722 GCA_039923055.1 Jatrophihabitantaceae bacterium | reverse complement strand
ACGTCCGCGTGCACGCTCCGGGCGCGACGGCGACGGTCCGCTCGGAAGCTGAGACCGGCGCGGTCTGCATCACCGTCGAGGACGACGGGCCGGGCATCGCCTCGAACGAGCGCGAGCGGGTATTGCGCTCCGGTGTCCGCGGATCGACGGCATCGGCGACAGGCAGCGGTATCGGGCTCGCCACCGCGGCAGAGACGATGAAGGATCAGGCCGGAACGCTACGGGTCACCGAGCGCGCCGGCGGAGGAACCTGCGTCCAGCTCACGCTGCCGGCCGCGATCGCACTGCACAAGCCGAACGTCGACCTACCGCGCTCCTTGGTAGCGAGCTGACGATGCCTGTCGTCGCTATCGTCGACGATCATCAGTTACTCGCGGAGACCTTGCAGGCAGCGCTGATCACTCGCGACGTCAACGCCGTAGTGGTGGCTCCACGTTCGGCTGCCGATTTGCTCGCCGAACTGCTGAGTCTCAAGCCCGACCTGGTGCTGCTTGATCTCGACCTCGGCCCAGCCGGCAACGGCGTGGCCTTCGTCGCGCCGCTCGTGGCGACCGGGAGCCGCGTGCTGGTGGTCACCGGATCGAGCGACCGGATGCGCATTGCGCTCGCGATGGAGGGCGGCGCGCTCGGCTACCAGTTGAAGTCGGCGGGCTTTGACGGACTGGTGGCACGTACCGTCGCGGCGCTGACGACAACCGGGTCGATGGATCCCGCCGAGCGCTCCGCGTTGCTGAGCGAACTTTCCACGTACCGGGCTGAGCGCGAGCACACTTTCGCACCGTTCCGACGGCTGACAACGCGTGAGCAAGCTACCCTTCGCGCTCTGGCGCAGGGACTCGCCGTGCGCGAGATAGCTCAGCAATGGGTGGTCTCCGAGGCGACGGTGCGCAGCCACGTCCGGGGAGTCCTGGACAAGCTCGAGGCACCGTCACAGTTGGCCGCCGTCGCGGCAGCGCACCGCTCCGGATGGCTGGACACACTGCCGGGAGGCGCTACCTGACAGCGGTGCGCTCGCCGTGCTCGACGCAGCGGGCGGTCCAGCCGGTCGGCGTCACCTGCACGACCATCCGGCGGCGGCACCGGCCGCAGTAGCGGGGAGGCTCCAGCTCGCGGGCGTGCGCGCAACTTGCGTGATCACCGGTCGTCGCCGGTTCACCGCACCGGTCGCAATAGCGATTTTGATAGTCCTCGGTCGTCATGACGACCGCTGGACATCAAGATCGGTCGACACGGTGCTCACAGGTTCTTCGCCAGCGCCTTGATCGGCATCTTCAGGTCGGCGAGCATCGAAATGTCCTCGTTCGCCGGGCGGCCCAGCGTGGTCAGGTAGTTGCCGACGATGACTGCGTTGATGCCACCGCGTACACCCCGCTCAGCCAGATCGCCCAGCGTGATCTCCCGGCCGCCGGCGAAGCGCAGGATCGTCCGGGGCATCACGAGCCGGAACGTGGCGACGGCGCGCAACGCATCCACCGCGGACATCGGCTCCTGCTCGCCGAACGGCGTGCCCGGGCGGGGATTGAGGAAGTTCAGCGGAACCTCGTCCGGCTCCAGTTCCGCCAATTGAGCGGCGAACTCGGCCCGCTGCTCCAGCGACTCCCCCATGCCCAGGATGCCGCCGCAACACAACTCCATGCCGGCCTTGCGGACCATCTGGCACGTGTCCACCCGCTCGTCGAACGAGTGCGTGGTGACGACGTTGGGAAAATACGAACGCGCCGATTCCAGGTTGTGGTTGTAGCGGTGAACGCCGATCGAGGAGAGCTCATCGACCTGCTCCTGGGTCAGCATGCCCAGCGAACAGGCGATGTTGATATCCACCGCAGCATTGATCGCGGCCACACCGTCACGAACCTGGGCCATCAGCCGCGCATCCGGACCGCGAACGGCAGCAACGATGCAGAACTCCGTCGCGCCTGTCTCGGCGGTTTCCTGCGCGGCCTTGACCAGCGAGGCGATGTCCAGCCACGCCGAACGAACGGGTGAGTCGAACACGCCCGACTGCGAACAGAAGTGGCAGTCCTCGGGGCAGCCGCCGGTCTTGAGCGAGACGATGCCCTCGACCTCGACCTCATCGCCACACCACTTCACGCGGACCTCGTGCGCCAGATCCAGTAGCGCATCCACCTGGTCGTCCGGCAGTTGTAGGGCTCGCACCGCCTGCTCTTCGGTCAGGCCGATGCCCTGCTCCAGCACCTGCGTGCGGGCTACCTCAAGAATGTCGGTCAACGTGCTGCTCCTGCCTGTGGTGCGGCTGATCTCGGTTCGAACGGTGCTCATACAGACGATCGGAAGGCTGACCAGTCGAACGTGCCGCCGAATCTGGGCGCCAGGGCCGCGCGAGCCTGCTCCGTGAAGTCTCTCATCGTCGCCATTTCGGCCGGCAGGATGCCGGACAGTTCACTCCGGTCGTCCATCGCGGCCAAGTCGAAGACTGTGTAACGCTCGGGCAGGCCGGGCTCACGCGGCCAACTGCCGACCATGATCCCAGCCAGTTCGATGGCCTCGTCCTTGATGACGCGGACGGTCAGCGCCGTGTGGTTCAACGTCCCGAGGTCAGCGCGTGCGACGACCATCATCGGCGCTTGCAATTTCTGAGCCAACTGCACGAGCGTCCAGCCGTCGTCGTCGTTGTACGGGACGAGCAGTCCGCCCGCTCCCTCGACGAGCACGGAGTCGTACTGGTTGTCCAGCTCGGCGATCCGCATTCCGGTTGTGGCCATATCGAGCGCGGGCAGGTTGCAGCGCCGCGCCGCATGGTGCGGGGACAGCGGATCGGGGTACCGCGCGAACTCGAACACGTCGGTGCAGCCGGACAGCCGGGTGACTTCGGCCAGATCGCCCGGCTCGCTCGGGGCGACGCCGGTCTGGGCGGGCTTGACCACGGCAATCCGTCCGGGCAGGCATGCGGCGAGCGCGGCCGTCGCGATCGTCTTGCCGACGTCCGTGCCGGTGCCAGTGACGATCAGGACGCTCATCGGCCACCTCGTGGTCGGTTAATGACCATGGTGAGGGAGGCCTTCATCAGAGGCGAGGACGGCACCGAGCGCCTCGCCGACGCGGGCCAGATCAGCGGCAGTCAGATCGGCACGGGCCGTGAGTCGCAGGCAACTGCGCCCGTGCGGCACCGAAGGTGGGCGGAAGCAGCCGACGCGCACGCCGGCGGACAGGCACGCGGCAGCGGCAGCGGCCGCCCGCAACGGATCGCCCAAGAACGCCGGCACCACCGCGGCAGCGGGTAGCACCGTCTCGATGCCGAGTCCACGGACGATCTCGGCCAGTCGTGCCGCGTTGGCGCAAACGTCCGCTGCGCGCTCCGGTTCCTCACGCAAGATACGCAACGCCGCCAACGCAGCCCCCGCCGACGACGGCGCCAACCCGGTATCGAAGATGAACGTGCGGGAGGTGTTCAGCAGCAGGTCCACCACCTCGGGCGCTGCGGCGACCGCGCCGCCCTGCGCGCCGAGCGACTTGGACAGAGTCACTGTCCGGACGATGTCGGTGGCGCCGGACAACCCCGCCGCGGCCACCACGCCCACCCCGCCGACACCGACCACGCCGAGCGAATGCGCCTCGTCGACAACGAGCACCGCTTTAAACTGTTGGGCAATCTCGTGCATACGACGGATCGGGGCCACGTCGCCGTCGACCGAGAACACGGCGTCGGTCACGACCAGCGCATGCGGCGTATCGACCGCTGCCAGCGCCGCCTGCAGCTTCGC
>JBDTDN010000228.1:0-9289 GCA_039923055.1 Jatrophihabitantaceae bacterium | reverse complement strand
CGACGAAGACCGGCTGACCCTGGCCGCGCTGGGCTGTGCGCTGGCCGGTTCGGTCACGTATCTGCTGGCCTACCTGCGCCACGCCAGGCTCGCCGACCGGCCAGTCGACGTCGTGTCCTGAGCCGCTGACCGCGTCTGGCAGGCTGGACCGGTGGAGATCTGGCCTGGCAATGCGTATCCGCTCGGCGCGACGTACGACGGAACCGGCACAAACTTCGCTCTGTTCAGCGAGATGGCCGAACAGGTCGAGCTGTGCCTGTTCGACGCAGACGGGACCGAGACGCGGGTTCGACTGCCCGAGGTGGACGGCTTCGTCTGGCACGCGTTCCTGCCCGGCATCGAACCGGGTCAGCGTTACGGCTATCGGGTTCACGGCCCGCACGATCTGGCGCAGGGCCAGCGCTGCAACCCGAACAAGCTGCTGCTCGACCCGTACGCGAAAGCCATCGACGGCGTGATCGCCTGGGACGAGTCGCTGTTCGGGTATCGCTTCGACGACCCGGACAGCCGCAACGACGACGACTCTGCGCAACACCTGCCCAAGTGCGTGGTGATCAACCCGTTCTTCGACTGGAACGCCGACCGGCCGCCTCGTCACTCCTACGCGGACTCGGTCGTGTACGAGACACACGTCAAGGGCATGACGCAACTGCATCCGGAGGTGCCGGAGGCATTACGCGGCACGTACGCGGGCATCGCACATCCGGTGATCATCGACCATCTGCAGGCTCTCGGCGTGACGGCTGTCGAGTTGATGCCCGTGCACCATTTCGTCAACGACTCCACGTTGCAGGACAAGGGGTTGGCGAATTACTGGGGCTACAACACGATCGGGTTCCTGTCCCCCGACTCGAAATACGCATCCTCGAGCTCACCGGGCGGGCAGGTGCAGGAGTTCAAGGCGATGGTCCGCGCCCTGCACACCGCCGGTATCGAAGTGATCCTGGACGTCGTCTACAACCACACCGGCGAGGGCAATCATCTGGGCCCGACCTTGAGCTTTCGCGGGATCGACAACGCGGCCTACTACCGCCTGGTCGACGACGATCTGCAGCACTACATGGATTACACCGGCACTGGGAACACGCTCAACGTCCGGCATCCGCACACGTTGCAGCTGATCATGGACTCGCTGCGGTACTGGGTCACCGAGATGCACGTGGACGGGTTCCGGTTCGATCTCGCGGCGACCCTGGCCCGCGAGTTCTACGACGTGGATCGGCTGTCGACCTTCTTCGAACTGGTGCAGCAGGACCCGATCGTCAGCCAGGTCAAGCTCATCGCCGAGCCGTGGGACGTCGGTCCGGGCGGCTACCAGGTCGGCAACTTCCCGCCGCAATGGACCGAATGGAACGGGCAGTACCGCGACACGGTCCGCGATTTCTGGCGCGGCGAGGATGCGGCGATCGGTGAGTTCGCGGCGCGGCTGACCGGCTCGGCGGACCTGTACGAATCCTCCGGCCGCCGTCCGGTCGCCAGCATCAACTTCGTCACCGCGCACGATGGGTTCACGCTACGGGACCTGGTCAGCTACAACGACAAGCACAACGAGGCGAACCTCGATGACAACAGCGACGGCGAGAACCACAACCGCTCGTGGAACTGCGGCGTCGAGGGAACGACCGACGACCAGGCCATCCTCGCCCTGCGTGAACTGCAGCAACGCAACCTGCTCGCGACCCTGTTTCTTTCGCAGGGGGTGCCGATGATCGCGCATGGCGACGAGATCGGCCGTACTCAGCAGGGCAACAACAACGGCTACTGCCAGGACAACGAGCTCACCTGGATGGACTGGGCGCACGTGGACGTCGATCTACTGGCGTTCTCCAGGCGGTTGGCCGAGTTGCGTCGCGCGCATCCGATCTTCCGGCGCCGGCGGTTCTTCGATGGGCGGCCGGTGCGCCGGCGCGGCCAGGAGCGGCTGCCGGACATCGAGTGGTTCACCCCGGACGGCGTGCAGATGTCCGAGGAGGATTGGGACTCCGGTTTCGGCCGAGCCATTGCGGTCTACCTCAATGGGCAGGGCATTCCCACGACCGATCTGCGCGGGCAGCGGGTCGTGGACGACTCGTTCCTGCTGTGCTTCAGCGCGCACCACGAGCCGATCGACTTCCGGCTCCCGGCTGTCGAGTACGCAGCCGCGTGGCAGGTCGTTCTGGACACGCTGCGTCCGGACGAGGGCGAGTTGGTCGTCCACGCCGGGGGTGTGGTCACCGTCGGCCCTCGGGCACTTGTCGTGATGCAGCGGGTCGACTAGCCGATGGCTGCGCCTAGTTCGACGTACCGACTTCAGATCCGAGCGGGGTTCGACCTCTACGCCGCGGCAGACGCCTGTGACTACCTCGCGACCCTCGGCGTCGGCGCGGTCTACCTCTCCCCGCTACTGCCATCGGCCGCAGGTTCAGATCATGGCTACGACGTCGTCGGTTTCGACCGCGTCGACCCGGCCCGCGGCAGCGCCGACGGCTGGACCCGACTACTTGCCGCCGCTCGGGCCCGTGGACTCGGCGTGGTGGTGGACATCGTCCCCAACCACACCGGCGTGGGCACGCCGGCGGAGAATCCAGCGTGGTGGGACGTGCTGCGTCTCGGGCAAGCTTCGGAGTTTGCCGCGTGGTTCGACATCGACTGGGCGTCCCCCTCGGGTCGATTGCTGTTGCCGGTCCTCGGCGATGATTTCGAGCCGGCACAGCTCGTTGTCGAGGGCGACGAACTGCGGTATTTCGATAATCGCTTCCCGATTGCGCCCGGCACGCTAGGCGGCGAACCGGCCGAGGTGCACGGGCGCCAGCACTACGAGTTGGTCAACCACCGGCGCGCGGATGCCGAGTTGAACTACCGGCGGTTCTTTGCGGTGTCCGCACTGGCCGGGCTGCGCGTCGAGGACGAGACGGTGTTTGACGCCACGCACGAGCAGGTCGCCCGCTGGCTCCGGGAATCGAAGGTTGACGGGTTACGGATCGATCATCCGGACGGACTGGCTGATCCGCTCGACTACGTGACGCGACTTCGCGCGCTCGCCGGGCCGGACCCCTGGATCACAGTCGAGAAGATCCTCGAGCCGGGCGAGCACCTACCGGCCGGGTGGCCGGTAGCCGGGACCACCGGTTACGACGCGCTAGCCGAGGTCAGTTCCCTGTTCATCGATGCTCGTCAGGGGCCAACGCTGGACCGTACCTACCGTGAACTGACCGGTGACCAGCGCAGCTTCGCCGAGCACGTACAGGACGGTAAACGTTTTGTTGCCGAAGGAATTCTGCATGCCGAGGTCTCCCGGCTCGCTCGGCTCGCTCCCGATGTCCAACGGGCCGAACAAGCACTGACGGAACTGCTGGTCGCCTTCCCGGTCTACCGCTCCTACCTTCCGGTGGGCGCCGAACACCTGGCCACGGCGATCGAGCGGGCGCGGGCCGCTCGTCCGGATCTGGCCGACGCGATCGGTGCGCTCACTGCCCGGCTGTCCGATCCCGTCCACGAATTGTGCGTGCGGTTCCAGCAGACGTCCGGCGCGGTGATGGCCAAGGGCGTCGAGGACACTGCGTACTACCGCTACAGCCGGTTCATCGCGCTGAACGAGGTCGGCGGCGACCCGTCGCGCTTCGGTGGCACGGTTGCGGACTTCAACGCCGCACAGATCTATCGGTGGCAGCACTCGCCCCGCGGTATGACCACCCTGTCCACGCACGACACCAAACGCGGCGAGGACGTGCGGGCCCGACTCGCCGTCCTCAGCGAACTGCCCAGCGAATGGGCCCGCTTGGCACACCAGTTGATGACCGCCGCGCCCCTGCCGGACCCCGCATTCGCGTACTTGCTCTGGCAGACGTTCGTCGGGGCAGGTTTGCTCGAACGAGACCGCATGCACGCCTACGCCGAGAAGGCGATGCGCGAGGCGGCGGTCAGCACGAACTGGAGCGATCCCGACACCGCCTTCGAAGCAGCGGTGCATGCGCTGGTGGATCGCGCCTACGACGACCCCGCGATCTACGGCGCCCTGAGCGCGTTCATCGAGCAGATCACTGCGTACGGTTGGACGAACTCGCTGTCACAGAAGCTCGTCCAGCTCACAATGCCCGGAGTGCCGGACGTCTACCAGGGCACGGTCCGCTGGGACGACTCGCTGGTCGACCCGGACAACCGGCGTCCGGTCGACTTCGACTCAGCACGCGTCGCGCTGGACCAGTTGGACTCCGACGTCCACGCCCCGCCGATCGATTCCACCGGCCTTGCCAAGCTCTGGGTCATCTCGCGCACGCTCCGGCTGCGGCGCGACTGGCCAGACCTGTTCGATCGATACATTCCGATGACTGCCAGCGGACCGGCGGGCGATCATGCCGTCGCGTTCGATCGTGGCGGCGCGATTACCGTGGTCACGCGACTGCCCGTAGGTCTGGAACGCGCCGGCGGCTGGGCCCACACAACGCTGAGCATCGAGGGAACCGCGACCGATGTGATCAGCGGCGTTCGGCACACTGGCGAGATCGCCCTCATCGACCTGCTCACCGACTACCCTGTCGCGCTGCTCGTACGCTGAGGCGTCAATCGGTGCGTTGCCAGACGCCGAACACATAGTTCTGGTCATCCGTGACCTGCGCGAACGGACCGTACGGTGAGTCGATTGCGTCGCCGGCGGTCCCGCCCAGGCGCCGTACGGTCTGCACCGCGACCGCTGCATCCTCCACCTGGAAGGTCAGTGACCCCGCGGCAGCAGCGATCGAGTTCGCGCTAAGAAAGCCGAGCGGTTCAGAACCCTCGATCGGCAGGCCACCGGCCGACCCGGCACCGCCGTACGACCAGCCGAACAGGCTGCTGAAGAACTCGGCCGAGCGCGGTTGGTCGGCCGTGAACAGATTCCAGTAACCGAGCTGTCCATGGCCGCGCGGCGCAATGGCCGGTGGTTCGGCGCCCGGCAGGGCAACCAGGCCGAACCGTGCACCGGCAGGGTCGGCCGCCTCGGTGTATCCACCGTGCGGCATCTGCTGACCATCATCGGCAGTGCCGCCCAGCGCGCGCACCCGACTGATGGCCGCCGTCAGATCAGTGCTCAGCACTGCGATCGGTGAAACTTCGCCCGAGACCGGATGGAAGCCGCCCCAACAACCCTGGACGTTCACACCGCCCGATCCGCCCGGTTCGCCGAACGACCAGCCGAACAACTCGCCGTAGAACCGCTGCGCTCGATCCGCATCCGGGACGTTGATCGACCAGTAACCAAGTTGACCGTCCATCGCCTCAGCCTATGCACGCATGGCAAGGTGGACGCAATGGAGGCGATACGTGTGTGGGCCCCGAACGCACGCCGGGTACGGGTCGTGGCAGCGGGCCGGACAACGATGTTGACGGCCGCGGCCGACGGTTGGTGGGTCGGGCCTGCGCTCGCTGCGGGCACCGACTACGCCTACCTGCTCGATGACTCCGAACAGCCGCTACCTGATCCGGCCTCTCGGTGGCAGCCAGAGGGCGTGCACCGCCCCAGCCGCGTCTACGACCAGGCGACATACTGCTGGTCAGACGACGCGTGGCCCGGACGTGCCCTCGACGCGGCGGTGATCTACGAACTGCACGTCGGCACGTTCACCCCCGGCGCGACGCTGGATTCGGCGATCGACCGACTTGATCACCTGATCGATCTAGGGATCACGCACGTCGAACTGCTGCCGCTGAACGCCGTCAACGGCGTGTGGAACTGGGGCTACGACGGGGTCGGTTGGTACGCGGTGCACGAGTCGTACGGCGGCCCGGACGCGCTCAAGCGATTCGTCGACGCCTGCCATTCGCGCGGTCTGGCCGTCGTGTTGGACGTCGTTTACAACCATCTCGGCCCGAGCGGGAACTACCTTCCGGAGTTCGGGCCATATCTGAAGACCGGGCGGAACACCTGGGGCGAACTGGTCAACGTCGAAGAGCCCGCCGTACGGCGGTTCATTATCGCCAATGCCCTTATGTGGCTACGACAGTTCCACATCGACGGCTTGCGACTGGACGCCGTTCACGCACTGCAGGACGCGTCGCCGACGCACATCCTCGCCGAACTGTCGGCCCAGGTGGACTCCCTCGCGGTTGAACTTGGCCGACCACTGTCGCTGATCGCGGAGTCCGATTTGAACGACCCGGTGATGATCAGCCCTCGGCCGGCAGGCCACGGGCTGACCGCGCAGTGGGCCGACGACGTGCACCATGCGCTGCACGCGACGCTCACCGGTGAACGGCAGGGCTACTACTGCGACTTCGGTCCGCTGTCGGTGCTGGCCAAGGTCCTCACGACGCCGTTCCTGCACGACGGCACATATTCGACGTTCCGCGGTCGAGTCCACGGCGTGCCGGTCGACCGCGCAAAGCTCTCCGGTGCGCAGTTCGTCGTCTGCCTGCAGAACCACGATCAGGTCGGTAACCGCGCTGTCGGCGATCGGCTGCCCGAGACACTCTCGCCCGCGCTGCTGCGCGTGGGCGCAGTGCTGCTGCTGACCGCCCCGTTCACCCCGCTGCTCTGGATGGGCGAGGAGTGGGCGGCGTCCACCCGCTGGCCGTTCTTCACCTCACATCCGGAACCAGAACTTGCCGAGGCCACCGGTAAGGGCCGGGTCGCTGAGTTCGCCACCCACGGATGGGACGTGCGTCAGATGATCGATCCGCAGGACCCCGCCGCCTATCGCGGCGCGATCCTGGACTGGGCCGAGCTCGACGAGGCTCCGCACGCATCGATGCTGTCGTGCTACCGGGAACTGATTGCGTTGCGAGCAGGCGAACCGGACCTACGCGACGGCGACCTGACCCGGGTGCGCGTCGAATACGACGAGGTCGAACGTTGGCTGGTGGTGCATCGCGGCGCGTTCCGCGTCGTGGTCAACCTGAGCGCCGTGAGCCGAACCGTTCCGCTCGATGCCACTGACATCGTTTTCGCGACCGGCGATGCGGGGCTGCAGGGGCGCACGCTGCACTTGGCCCGGGAATGCGCCGCGATCGTGCGGTAAGCCATCGCGCCGCTACGCTCTCGCCCATGACGCTGAGCATGCTGACCCGCTGCTGGTACGCCCTACTGGCATGTGTGATCACTGTCCCGATCGTCGGCACGCTCGTGCTCATCATCCGCGCGGACAGGAGCATCGGGAACTTCTTCAGCTACTTCACCGTCCAGTCGAACGTGCTGACACTTGCGGTGGCGGTGCTGTTGGTGATCAGCCCGCAACGCGCATCCGATGCCTTCCAACTGCTCCGGATCGGCGCCCTGACGGGCATCACCGTGACCGGCCTGGTCTACGGCGGGTTGATCGCGCCGTACGTGCACCCAAAGGGCATCGAGAGGCTGTACGACACGCTGTTCCATTACATCTCGCCAGCGATGGCGGTCGTGGGTTTTTTCGTCCTGCTCCCGCGAGCGCGGTTCAGCGCCAGGCATCTGTGGTTCATCGCCTGGCCGCTGTGCTGGCTGGGTTACACGCTGGTCCGGGCCGCAGTCAGCCAACCGGACTACCCGCGCGAGGACGGTACGTTCGCGAAGTATCCGTACGACTTCCTCGACGTCGACCTGCACGGCTGGGGCACGGTCGTCGGATTCATCGCCGCAATCACAGTGTTGCTGCTGGCAGTCGCGTCGATCTACCTGTGGTTGAGCCGCAGGCTCGCTCCCGACCAACCGTGACTGCGCGACTACGCGGCGTCCTGGCGGCGCACCCAGACCTCGCGCACGAGCAGTAGTACGGCCGCGGCGATCGGCAGCGCAAGCAATGCCCCAACGATCCCCGCGAGCGCTCCCCCGACGAGCACCGCGATGATCGTGACGATTTCCGGCACGTCGACGGACGAGCGCATCACCCGCGGGTAGATGACGTACCCCTCCAGCGGTTCGTAGATCAAGTAGAAGAGGACGCAGGCGATCCCGGCATTCAGCGACGTGGCCAGCGCGACGAGACAGACCACCCCCGCGCCTGTCACCGACCCGACCAGCGGCACCAGGTCCAGCACGGCGACGAACAGCGCAAGCGGCAGCGCGTAATGGCCCAACCCCACGCACCACAGCAGGATGTAGCTCAGCGTGCCGGCTAACAGTGCGACAAGCGCGGCACCAATGACGTACCCGCCGACGCGATGCAGAATCTCATCGCCCAAACGCCCGACCCGTTCCCGGCGTGAGGCAGGAACGAGGGAGTACATGGATCGTTTCAGCTGGGGTAGCGCGGCGAGGAAGTACACCGTCATCACGTAGATGATCACGGCGTTCAGCAAGGCACCCAGACCGCTGACGCCGAATTCGAAGACCCCGCCGAAGAGTTTGTCGACCAGATTCGGGCTCTCCAGTTTGGCCTGTAGGTTCGTCAGCAGGTGGTACTTCTCATCGAGGTGCCGAATCGACTTGTGGCCGCGCAGATCATCGATCAGATGCGGTACGTCATCGACGAAGTTGGAAACCTGATCGCGAACGGCTCCGACCAGAACCACCAGGATCAGCGCGAACGCGACCAGACCGCTGACAGCAACGATGGCCACTGCCCAGCGGCGTCGCACGCCATGGCGAATCATCAACTCGACGATGGGGTTCAGCCCGACCGCAAGGAACGCCGAGACGACGACCAGCGTGATGACCGAACCGATCTCCTTCAATGCCATACCCAGGGCAAGGGCCGCGAGCACTCCGAGCGCCCCGACGAAGCCGCGGTAGAACGCCGAGCTTCGCGACACCGGGCGCCCGGGCACACCGAACGGATTCGCAGCATCGACCGTCTCATCGGTCGCAGCCGTGTCGAACAGTGACTCGACGACTGCCTCGACGTCGGTTACCTCGACGCCAGCCGCATCTGCTGCCTGAACAAGATCGTCACCGACGTCTGAACCCGTGCGCGCCTGAACGGTGTCCTCCTGTTCGTGATCAGACATCGGTGACACTCATCAGCACATCGTGCCGCAGTGACGTGGCATGTGCGTCCTCGACTCGCTGGCGATTGCGTGCGGCTAGATTTCGCCTACGACCACACCGGGCATGGCGGTCTCCACCCGGACCACGGTCGCGATCGGCGCGGCACCGTCCTGCGCCCTCCACTTGTCCAATAGCGTCGCCGAAAACGCCTGCGCTACATCCCAGTTGTCGAACGGCCCCACCGCACGAGGTGCCGCCAGCAATTGGCCCTCATCGGTCAGGACGACAACGAACAACGGCTTCTCGATATCGGTCATGACAGCGTTCTACCCACTGACATCGACGGCGTCACATGTCCACGACCCGCGGCGCGAATCGCGCGGGCGGTGGCCCGAACGCCCGACGGGCTGTCCTGACGGCCGACCTGGCCAGCGCGGC
>JBDTDN010000227.1:0-3095 GCA_039923055.1 Jatrophihabitantaceae bacterium | reverse complement strand
TGCCGCAGCAGCAGCAGCACGCTCGGCCGCTGCTGCAGCCGCGGCAGCACGCTCGGCCGCTTCCCGACGCAACCGGGCCTGCTCGGCCTGATATGCGTTGTACGCGGCACGCTGGCCATTCAGCGTCGCGAGGGTGCTACGCGCGGTATTCAGCTGCGACTGATTGGCCGACAGTGCGGCCTGGACTCGCTGCTCCTGCGCGCGACCTGCAATGACAGCGGTGTCCGCCTGCTGCTTGGCCGTGGTCGCAGCATTGGTCGCGTCGGTCTCCTGCTGGACGGCCGTCCGGGCTGCGGCGTCGGCGTTCGACTTGTCGACGGTGGCGCGCTGCAAACTGCCGATCGCGCTGATCTGGTGCGAACTCTGATACTGCTGCAACGCTGACTGATCGAGCAGCGCGTTGGGGTCATTCGCGGTGAGTAGCGATCCGGTGGTGCCGCCGATGTCACCGTTCATGTAGGTCGCCTGCGCATAGATCACGAACGCCTGATGGGCCGCCTCTACGTCCTGCGCCGCGGCGCCGACCGCCGCCTTTGCTTGGACGGCTGTCGTCTTGGCCTGCGCCAGTTTCGACAGGGCAAAGGCCAGCCGCTGCTCAGCCATTTCCTGTTTGCCACGTAACACTGCCAGTTGGTTCTGCAGGGTTGCCGCCTGCGCGCTCAACTGACCCACCTGACTGGCCAGTGCATTCTTCTGGGCCTGCGCCGCGCTCAATTGTCCGTCGGTGGGGTTCGGCGGCGGGGTGGCGCTCGCGCCGGACGATGGCAGGACCACGATCAGACTGGCGACGGTTGCGATGACGGCCAACACGGCACGCGCTCTGGGACCTCGCGGCCCGGTACGGCTCACGATCACAGCTGACGCCCTCTTCCTCGAACTCATCACGTGATAAACCGTTCCCAGAGTGCCATTCTTACCTCACATGCGCCACCCGCCACACAGGAAACATTTGTCCCACTGGCACCAGGCCCCGACCCGGCAGGCTTCCCCGCCCGCAGTTTCCGGGCATCAGGTGATATCTTGACGTCAAGATAGTTTCGCAGGTTCACCCCAGATCGTGAGGAGTCCCCGATGTCAGTAGAGAGCAAGAACAGCTTCGGTTCGCGTAGGCAACTTCAGGTCGGCCAGACCAGCTACGACTACTTCGCCATCGATGCGGTCGACGGCTCGCCACGGTTGCCGTTCAGCCTGAAGGTCCTGCTGGAGAATCTGCTGCGTAACGAGGACGGCAAGAACGTCACGGCCGCACAGATCCGAGCGCTCGCGAACTGGCGGCCCGAGGCCGAGCCGGACACGGAGATCCAGTTCACGCCGGCCCGCGTTATTTTGCAGGACTTCACCGGCGTTCCCGCGGTCGTCGATTTGGCCACCATGCGGGAGGCGGTTGTGGAGCTCGGCGGTGACGCAACCAAAATCAACCCGCTCGCACCGGTCGAACTGGTCATCGATCATTCGGTCATCGCCGACCTGTTCGGTACGCCCGATTCCTTCACTCGCAACGTCGAATTGGAGTACGAGCGCAACAACGAGCGGTACCAGTTCCTGCGCTGGGGGCAGAGCGCGTTCACCGACTTCAAGGTTGTGCCACCGGGTACCGGCATCGTGCATCAGGTCAACATCGAGTATCTTGCGCGCGTCGTGTTCGGCAGAGCCGGTGTGGCCTACCCCGATACTCTCGTCGGCACCGACTCCCACACCACGATGGTCAACGGCCTGGGCGTGCTGGGTTGGGGCGTCGGCGGAATCGAGGCCGAGGCGGCCATGCTGGGACAACCGGTCAGCATGCTGATCCCGAAGGTGGTCGGCTTCAAACTGGTCGGGCAGATGCCGGACGGTTCGACCGCCACCGACATGGTCCTCACCGTCACCGAGATGCTGCGCGAGCACGGCGTCGTCGGCAAGTTCGTGGAGTTCTACGGACCGGGCGTGAGCGCAGTGACGCTGGCAAACCGCGCCACCCTCGGCAACATGAGCCCGGAGTATGGCTCCACCGCCGCAATCTTCCCGATCGACGACGAGACGCTGACTTACCTGAAGTTCACCGGACGCCCTGCTGAACAGATCGCGCTCGTCGAGGCCTACGCGAAGGCAAACGGCTTGTGGCACGACCCCGATCATGAGCCTGCCTACTCCGAGACGCTGGAACTGGATCTGAGCTCGGTCGTGCCGTCCATCGCCGGCCCGAAGCGTCCGCAGGACCGCGTGCTGCTCAGCGAGGCCAAGAACTGTTTCCGGCAGTCGCTGGTGGCCTACGTCGATGGTGACTTCGCGATCTCCAAGGGCCCGGTCGACGAGTCTTCACGCGAGTCGTTCCCGGCCAGTGACTCCCCGTCGGTGTTCCAGAACGGCCAGAGCGCCGATGACAAGCCGCACGATCACAATCACGCGCCGCTCGTCGGCCGCCCGTCCAGCCCGACGCACGTCACACTGCCGGACGGCACCGAGTTCGACCTGGACCATGGAGCAGTTGTCATCGCGGCGATCACCTCGTGCACGAATACATCCAACCCGTCGGTGATGATGGCCGCCGGCCTGCTGGCCAAGAAGGCCGTCGAGAAGGGGTTGTCGAGCAAGCCGTGGGTCAAGACTTCACTCGCACCGGGCTCCAAGGTCGTCACTGACTACTACGACCGCTCCGGCCTCACCCCGTACCTGAACAAGCTCGGCTTCAACCTGGTCGGCTACGGCTGCACCACCTGCATCGGCAACTCCGGTCCAATCATCGCTGAAGTGTCTGCCGCGGTGAACGCGAGCGACCTGGCTGTCACGGCCGTACTGTCAGGCAACCGGAACTTCGAGGGCCGGATCAGCCAGGACGTCAAGATGAACTACCTCGCCTCACCGCCACTGGTCGTCGCGTATGCACTGGCCGGCTCGATGGACATCGACATCGACACCGAGCCACTGGGCATCGGTACCGATGGCGAGCCGGTGTACCTACGTGACATCTGGCCGTCCACGCAGGAGATCCAGCAGACCATCGGCGAGGCCATCGCAAGCCAGATGTACACCGACCGCTACGCCGACGTCTTTACCGGCGACGAGCGTTGGCAGAGCCTGCAGACGCCCGAGGGAAACACATTCGATTGGTCGGA
>JBDTDN010000226.1:0-4781 GCA_039923055.1 Jatrophihabitantaceae bacterium | reverse complement strand
GGACTGTGCCGTCGACCCGTACGCGCGCGAAGCCCTTGGTCTGCAGGTCCGCGAACAGGTCGACGTACTCGCCCTTGCGTTCTCGGATGACAGGCGCGAGGACTTGAAATCGGGTGCCCTCGTCCATCTGCAGGATGTGGTCGACGATCTGCTGCGGCGTCTGCTTGGTGATCGGCTCGCCACAGACCGGGCAATGCGCCTTGCCGATTCGGGCGTAGAGCAGGCGCAGGTAGTCGTACACCTCGGTGATGGTCCCGACCGTCGATCGCGGGTTCTTGGACGTGGACTTCTGGTCGATGCTGACTGCGGGGCTGAGTCCCTCGATGAAGTCGACATCCGGCTTGTCCATCTGGCCAAGGAACTGTCGGGCATACGCGGAGAGCGACTCGACGTAGCGGCGCTGGCCTTCGGCGAAGATCGTGTCGAAGGCCAGGCTCGACTTGCCGGACCCGGACAGTCCGGTGAACACGATCATCGCGTCACGGGGTAGGTCGAGATTGACGTCCTTGAGGTTGTGCTCGCGGGCGCCACGGACAATCAATCGGTCGTTCACACGGTCCCTCTCAGGGCAATTTCGAGATATTCGGAGTGCACCCTTGAGAGTAGCCAGCGCCACCGACAATGCCCGATGACCTTGCTCGCATCCGAACCCGGGCTTGTGACGTCAGACGAGCGTCCAGTCGACGGGCTGGGCGCCCTGCTGGACCAGCAATGCGTTGGCCCGGCTGAACGGGCGCGAGCCGAAGAAGCCGCCTCGCACGGACAGCGGGCTGGGGTGGACCGACTCGATGCACGGGGTCGCGCCCAGCAATGGTGTCAGCGTCTGCGCCTGCCGCCCCCAGAGGATCGCGACCAGTGGAGCATCACGCGAGGCCAATGCCCGGATCGCCTGCTCGGTGATCACCTCCCACCCCTTGCCCTGGTGGGCGTTCGACACGCCCGGACGGACCGTGAGCACCCGGTTCAGCAACAGCACGCCATGCTGCGACCAGGCCGTGAGATCGCCATGTTCGGGCGGCTCGATGCCCAGGTCGGTGCGTAGTTCGGCGTAGATGTTGCGCAGGCTGGGCGGTAGTGGACGAACATCGCGTTCGACGGAGAACGAAAGCCCCACCGGGTGCCCGGGCGTCGGGTACGGATCCTGGCCGACGATCAGCACGCGGACATCTGCGAACGGCTGACCGAACGCCCGCAGCACGTTCGGGCCGGCCGGCAGGTAGGAACGTCCGGCCGCGACCTCGGCGCGAAGAAAATCCCCCATCGCCGCGATCTGGTCAGTCACGGGCGCCAGCGCGGCGGCCCAGCCGACCTCCACGGCCTCGCGCAGCGGACGCGCTGACATGGTGCTCAGCTCCGGCAGGCTGCGGCGATCGCCTCGACCGCATCGGAGACCGGAACGTCCTGACGTTCGTCGGTACGGCGATCGCGTAGCTCGATGACGCCCTCGGCCAGGTTCTTGCCGACGATCACTATGGTCGGCACCCCCAGCAGTTCGGCGTCCTTGAACTTGACGCCCGGCGAGACACCCCGGCGATCGTCGTACATGACCCGGACGCCGCGTGCCTCGAGCTCGTCGGCAATGTGCCCTGCCGCGTCGAACACGCTGTTGTCCTTGCCTGTCGCGACGATGTGGACGTCCGCCGGCGCGACGAGCCGTGGCCAGCACAGCCCCTTCTCGTCGTGCGTCTGTTCAGCCAACGCAGCGACAGCCCGGGTGATTCCGACGCCGTAGGAACCCATCGTCACGCTCACCGGCTTGCCCTGCGGCCCGAGCGCGGTCAGGTCGAACGCCTTGGCGTACTTGTCGCCGAGTTGGAAGACGTGACCCAACTCGATGCCACGGGCTATCTGCAGCGGCGAACCACACTTCGCGCAGCGGTCGCCGTCGCGAATCTCGACGGCCCCGATCTCGCCGTCCGGCGTGAAGTCGCGGCCTCGGACGAGGAACGCAGCATGCTTGCCGGCCTCATTTGCCCCCGTGACCCAGGCGCTGCCCTCGACCACGAGTGGGTCGACCAGGTAGCGCACCTTCGCCTCGGTCAGGATCTGCGGCCCGATATAGCCCTTGACCAGCGCGGGTACGGCGGCGATGTCGTCGGGACCGGCCTGCTCGACCTCGATCGGTTCGAGCTGACCGCCGAGACGCTTGAGGTCGACCTCACGGTCACCAGGCACGCCGACGACGAGCAGTTGCCACTCGGTGTCTGCTGGCGCCTTCGTCCGGAACACCACGTTCTTCAACGTGTCGGCCGCAGTGAAGGTTCGGCCCAATTTCAGTGCGTTCAACCGGTCCACGAGCGAATCGATTGTCGGGGTGTCAGGGGTGTCAAGTACCTGCACGAGCGGATGATCACCGGCGCTACCCGCCTCGGGGGCCGCGATCACGACGGCTTCGGTGTTCGCCGCGTAGTCGCAGTTCGTGCACTGGACGAACGTGTCCTCACCGGACGGGGTGGGCGCGAGGAATTCTTCCGAGGCGGAGCCGCCCATCGCACCGGAGACCGCGAACACGATCCGGTAGTCGAAACCGAGGCGGGTGAAGATCCGCTCGTAGGCGTCCCGATGTGCCTGGTAGGCCGCGACCAGACCGTCCTCGGACAGATCGAAGGAGTACGAGTCCTTCATGATGAACTCGCGGCCCCGAAGGATGCCCGCGCGGGGGCGGGCCTCGTCGCGGTATTTCGTCTGGATCTGGAACAGGGCCAGCGGATAGTCCTTGTAGGAGGAGTACTCCCCCTTCACCAGCAGCGTGAACAGCTCCTCGTGAGTAGGCCCAAGCAGGTAGTCCGCGTGCTTGCGATCCTGCAGCCGGAACAGGCCGTCGCCGTAGTCGGCCCAACGGCCGCTGACCTCGAAGATCTCGCGTGGGATCAGCGCCGGGAAGTGCACCTCCTGCGCGCCGATACCGACCATCTCCTCCCGGACCACCCGCTCGACGTTGCCGAGGACTGCGAGGCCGAGGGGCAGCCAGGAGTAGATACCCGGGGCAATCCGCCGCACGTATCCGGCGCGCACGAGCAGCCGGTGACTGGGCACCTCCGCGTCGGCAGGGTCATCACGCAGGGTCCGCAGGAACAAGGTCGACAGTTTCAGCACGTAGTCAGGCTATCGGCGGTCGAAAATCCAGTTGTGCCACCGGGCAAGATGGTGAGCAGATCGTTCGTTCCACAGAACTGGAGGTGCCGAGATGACTGTGCCCGTCACTCACGTGCGCCCATTCCACTTCTGCGAGGAGAACCAGCCGTGCACTGCAAAGGATTCGACCAACACCCCCTGAACTATTCGAGCTGGGACGGCGCCACCCACGGTCCGGCGCCCTGGCCGGACTGGCTCGTCACGGAACTGTCCGCGATCGACACCGAACTCGGCATCCTGAAGACCGGCAAGGAAGCAGATGTCCACCTGCTCCACCGCGGCCTGCCCGGCGGCCGCGAGTGTCTGCTCGCCGCCAAGCGATACCGAACCCCCGACCACCGAATGTTCACCCGCGATGCCGACTACACGGCGGGCCGTCGCGTCCGACGCAGCCGGGAAAATCGCGCAATGGCCCACCGGACCGACTTCGGTCGCGACTTGCTCGCCGGCCAGTGGGCCGTCGCGGAGTTCGCCGCGCTCGGCCAGCTGTGGAAGTTGGGTGCCCCGGTCCCCTACCCCGTGCAACTGTCGGATACCGAACTGCTCCTGGAGTTCATCGGCGACGGCGACGGCCAGGGTGCCTCCCGCCTGGCTCAATGCCGACCGACGCCGACCCAGTTGGTCAACCTGTTCGACCAGTGTGTGGCGGCGATGCGCCTTCTCGCGCGCAACGGTTACGCCCATGGGGACCTGTCCCCGTACAACCTGCTGGTTCACAATGGACGGCTGGTGATGATCGATCTGCCCCAGATCGTCGACCTGGTCGCCAACCCGCGAGGCCCTGAGTTCCTGCGGCGCGACTGCGAGAACGTCTGTACCTGGTTCACGCGACGGGGCCTGCAGATCGCCGAGTTCGAGGGCCTGTTCGGTGATCTGATGGCCGAAGCCGTCGGTTCCTGGTAGACGCACGGTCGCTACTGTCACGGACGTGACCCACTACGACCTCGCGATCATCGGCTCCGGTTCCGGCAACTCGATCATCGGCCCGGACTTCGGCGACTGGCAGATCGCGATCATCGAGGAGTCGACGTTTGGCGGCACCTGTCTGAACGTCGGCTGCATCCCGACCAAGATGTACGTCTACCCAGCCGACATCGCCGAATCGGTACAGCACGCGACCCGGCTCGGCGTGGACGCGAGCCTGGACCGGGTGCGCTGGGCCGATATCCGGGACCGGGTGTTCGGTCGTATTGATCCCATTTCTGCCGGTGGTCGCGAATACCGTGCGCACGGCGAACCGAACACCACGCTGTACGAAGCGCACGCGAGGTTTTCCGGCCCCCGGGAACTGACGCTCACGACCGGCGAGAAGATCACCGCAGACCGGATCGTGCTTGCGACCGGCTCACGGGCGAACGTCCCAGACGTGATTACGGCGAGCGGCGTACCCTTCCACACCTCCGACACGATCATGCGCATCGACGCTCTGCCCGAGCGGATCGCCATCCTCGGCGGCGGCTACATCGCCACGGAGTTCGCTCATGTCTTTGATGCGTTCGGCGTGCGGACCACGGTCATTTCCCGCAGCGGCCCATTGCTACGGCACCTGGACCTGGGCATCGCGCACCGGTTCACCGATGTCGTCAAGCAGCGGTGGGACGTCCGGCTCGACACCCACGTCACGTCAGCCGAAACAACCGGCAGCG
>JBDTDN010000225.1:0-13538 GCA_039923055.1 Jatrophihabitantaceae bacterium | reverse complement strand
CGTCACCGGCCGACGCGTGCCGCGCACGTCATCAGATGATCTCCAGCTGATTGTCGACGTGAGTCACGCCGGGAGTGGACCAGCCGGCGTATTCGGCCTGATGGCGCTCGGCCCAAGAGGTGACCTTGCCGGTCAGTCGAACCTCAGTACCGAGGATGGCGACCTCGATGTGCCGGGCATCCAGTCGGGCGTTGCGGACCAGGGCGGCGGTAATCCTGCGGTGGGCTTCAGTCGGCGAGATGGTGACCGGCGGATCAAGGGTGATGGTGTTGGTTACCTGCTTGACACCCGGCAGCGAACTCACCGCGCGCTGCGCGGCCCGTCGCTGATACTGCCAGGCGACGGCGCCGGACAGGGTGATCTTGTGATCATGCAACGTCGCAGTCACCGATCCTGCCGGCACTACGACGGTTCTTTCCAATGCCACTTCGACTTCGCGGGCCAGCTCTGCGTCGCCGATTGCTGACTCAGAGTCCTGAACGATGATCGAGTCGGCGATCGCGAGGACGCCGCGGACTCGTAATGCCGCGCTGACCGCGGCCTGCTTTTGGGGGTAGCTAGCGACCTGGCCAGACAGGGTCACCGCTCCGTCCGTGATCGCGACCCCGATCTTGTCGGCGTCGATACTGGGCGTCCACGCCAGCTCATCAATAATTGCGACCTTCAGTTCGTGATCTGTCTGGTGCTCAGTTCCTGTCATACCTCGACGCTATGTCTGGCCGACAGCGAGTCGCAGAGGCTTTCGTCCTATCTCCGGTAGGCCCGCCGGTCTGACCGGCGAAGCTTTGCCCGGCCCAACGAGACGCCACCAGGTCGGGACAACCTTCTCCAGAGCTAGGTGTCGCGTTGAACCCTGGACCGCTTGACTGCACAGCGAACGACCCGAGGCGGCGGGTCCGCCTCGGGTCATTCGCGTTGGCACGTGAACCCGGACGCTCAGTTGTCTCTGCTGAGCACCACCTTGAGCGCTCCTGTTTCGCTCGCCCGCGAGAACACGTCGTACGCAGCGATGAAGTCGTCGAAACCGAAGCGGTGCGTGATGAAGCGCTGTGCATCGATCCGATGGCTGGTGAGCAGACTGAGCAGAGTCGGGGTTGAGTAGGCGTCCACGAGCCCGGTCGTGATGGTCACGTCCCGATCCCAGAGTCGCTCCAGATGCAGCGTGACCGGTTTGCCGTGCACGCCGATATTCGCGAGCCGTCCGCCGGGACGGATCAGTTCAGCGGCGAGTTCGAACGTCGCCGGTACACCAACTGCTTCGATGACGACGTCGGCGCCGAGTCCATTGGTGAGCGCTAGCACCGCTTCGACCGGATCCTGTTCGGCATTGTTGATCGTCACGTCGGCGCCGAACTGCTTGGCCGCCTCCAGTCGGGTGGCTGCCATATCGATCGCGATGATCAGCCGGGGGCTGAACAATCCCGCTCCGGTGATCGCCGACAGGCCGATCGGTCCGGCACCGACCACGGCGACGACGTCGCCCGGACGAACCTGTCCGTTGAGCACTCCTACCTCGTATCCAGTCGGCAAGATGTCGGCGAGCATCAGTAGCTCCTCGTCGCTGACTCCATCGGGTACCGGGTAGGTCGAGTTGTCGGCAAACGGCACGCGGACGTACTCCGCCTGGGTGCCGTCGATCTCATTACCGAGGATCCACCCGCCGCCACCGGTGCACTGTCCGAAACGCGCATCGCGACAGAAACGACACCGACCGCAGGCGCTGACGCAGGACACCAGAACCCGATCGCCGACGGCGACGTTCTTGACTGCTTGACCGACCTGTTCGACGGTGCCGACAGCTTCGTGACCGATGATGCGTCCGTCGACCATCGCGGGTACGTCACCCTTGAGGATGTGCAGATCGGTCCCGCAGATCGTGGTTGTGTCGACGCGGACGATGGCGTCGGTATCAGCGGTCACGGTCGGCCGGGGAACTTCCTCCCACGCCTTCGCGCCCGGGCCGTGGTAGACGAGTGCCTTCATGGGAACCTCCAGAGATTCATCGGCGACATCGCCGCCTTCTCTTAGCGTGCGTCGGCCGAAATCGATCCGGCAGAGCAGAAGGTCCTATCTCTGGAGGATGGTCGGCCTCGCACTGAGGTGGCATCGAGCCTGAGGTGACCGGCATCATCGCGGCAAGCGGAATCGGATCTGAGGGTCCGGTGCGTTTCAGAAGCCGCTAAGCACCGACCTGTGCTGACTCAGGTAGTCACTTGGTCGCCGCCGAGATTCGCTCATTCGAGTGGTGAGTGGGGTGCGTCCGTCATTGTCGTGCGCCAGGCGGCGGAGTCGAGGACATGGAACTGGCGACCGCTGATGTCGTCGGGAACGATTCGAACGAAACGATGCTTGGGGCCGGCGTGCCAAGGGAAGAGCGGAAACGTCATGGCGTCGAGTGCCTCCGGAATCGACGTGATCTCTTTGGCCTGTCCCTTGATGACGACACTCCATGCCTCGCCCGCGTCTGGTTCGTACCCGTCCACCTCGAACGCGACGTATGGGCAGGTCGACGTGGCAGCGAGTTTCGTGCCCGCCGCGGTGCGGAACACGATCGTTCCGTGATCGATCAGATAGTTGATGGGGAAGATGTCGGGGTGGTCGCCGATGGATACGGCAAGTCGGCCCACATCTGCACTGCGCAGCAGGTTCCAGCAATCGTGCGTTTCGATGACAGTGACTTCGGGCCGGCTATTGATGTCCATACCCGAGTATCCACCCACCAAACCAGAGCGGAGCCGAACCTTGGCGAGTACTGGGCCGCTGTGCTATCTGGTGGGGACCGGTAAGCGTTGCCGGGTCGCCCGCCGAGTCGTGAGGCGGTCGCCACTGGTGCTGAACCGGGCCGCGCGGCGACGCAGATGTCGACTCGGGCTGAGGTGCTGCCGCGGAGGTGTGGGCATCTGAGCGGTGTGGTAAAAGATCCGCTTGCCGACCTCCACTAGGACGAGGTACCCCACGACCATGCCGACAAGTGCGGCGAAGAACGCCAAGGGCAACGGGCTGAACCCCAAGGTGTGCGCCACCGGCGTCGCGGGCAGTATGGCGCCGACGGCGACGACGCTGAGCGCGGCCAGGGTCAGCGGAAGGCTTGGGTGGCTGCGGAAGAACGGGATGCGTCGGGTGCGGATCGCGAAGATGACCAGGGTCTGGGTGGCCAGCGATTCGACGAACCAACCGGAGCGGAACTCCGCGGAACCGGCATGGAAGATCCACAGCATGACGCCGAAGGTGACGAAGTCGAACACCGAGCTGAGCGGCCCGAAGAAGATCATGAATCGGCGGATGAACGCGATGTCCCAATGTGAGGGGCGGCGCAGTTGCTCCTCGTCCACGTTGTCGGTGGGAATGGCGAGTTGGCTGGTGTCGTACAGCAGGTTGTTGAGCAGGATTTGCGACGGCAGCATCGGCAGGAACGACAGGAACAGCGAAGCTCCGGCGGCAGAGAACATGTTGCCGAAGTTGCTCGACGTGCCCATCAATACATACTTGATCGTGTTGGCAAAGATGCGTCGTCCCTCAGCGACGCCGTCGGCGAGCACGTCAAGGTTCTTCTCTAGCAGGATCACGTCGGCGGCGTCCTTGGCCACATCGGTGGCCGAGTCGACGGAAATCCCAACATCGGCCGTATGCAACGCGAGGGCGTCGTTGACGCCGTCGCCGAGAAACGCGACGCCGCCGCCGCTTTTGCGGCGGATTCGTACAATGCGGGCCTTGTCTTCCGGGCTCACCCGGGCGAACACTGTGGTCGCCTCGATCGCGGTCGCGAGCGCTTTGTCGTCGAGCGCGGCTACTTGGACGCCGGTGAGCGCGTCGCCCGCGCTGAGGCCGAGGTCGTGGCAGACCTTGATGGCGACGGCCGCGTTGTCGCCGGTTACGACTTTGACCGCGATGCCCAGCGTGGCGAGTCGCTGTAAAGCCTTCGCCGCGTCTGGCTTTGGTGGGTCACGGAAGACCAGCAGTCCGGCCAGGGCCAGGCCTTGTTCGTCCTCGCCGGTGAGCGCGTGCTGCTCAGCGACGGTGCGGGTGGCGACTGCGACGACGCGGTTACCAGCGGCGAACTCCGCTTCCAGCGCGTCACGCGTAGCGGCGGGCACCTCCACGCTGCGGTCCAAGACAGTCTCAGGTGCGCCCTTGGTGACGAGCGTCAGAATGTTGGCCGCATCGCGCACCAAGACCGAGACCATGTTGCGTTCGTGGTCGAAGGGCAAGACCGCGAGTTTGGCGTACCCACTCAGCGTGGATCGCTCGGCCGTTGCGGCAGCGGACTTCCACAGGGCCTGATCGAGCGGGTTACCGCCGACGGCCTGCCCGTCTTGCTGCGTGTTTTCGGTACAGAGCAGCCCCCATCGCAATACACCAGCCTCGTCGCTGCCTCCGGCCGGGACGGCGCGCATGTAGTCGATGCGGCCCTGCGTGAGAGTGCCAGTCTTGTCGGTGAACAACACATCAACGTTGCCGAGGTCCTCGATGCAGACCAGCCGCTTGACGAGCACCTTGCGACGACTCATCCGCCGTGACCCGGCGGCCAGGCTGCTCGACACCACCGCGGGCAGTAGCTGTGGCGTGATTCCCACGGCAATCGCCAGCGAGAACAGCAATGCATCCATGATCGGTTTGTGCAGCACCACGTTGATTACGAAGATCGAGGAGGTGAGCGCGCCGGCCACATACACCAGCAGCATCGAAAACTTGCGCAGTCCGACCTGGAACTCGGTATCGACCTGGTGGCTGCTCAAGCCGGCGGCGATCTTGCCGAACTCGGTCCGGGCTCCGGTGGCAACCACGACTCCGCGGCCGCTGCCGGCGCTGACCACCGTGCCCATCAACACGCACCCGGACAGCTCGGCAAGCGCGGTCCCGGCCGGGACCGCGTCGATGGTCTTGTCCACGGGCAACGACTCACCGGTCAGTATCGACTCGTCGCACTCGAGGCCGGTCGCCTGCAGCAGTCGGACGTCGGCGGCGACGATGTCACCGAGTTTTAGGTCGACGACATCGCCAGGTACCAAGGCGGTGACATCGACCGGGCCTGACTTGCCGTCGCGGATGACCACGGCCTCATGGTGAATCTGATCGTGCAACGCTTCGGCGGCCTTCTCGGCCCTGTACTCGTTGACGAAACCGAGGCCGACCGACAGCGCGACGATTACTCCGATGATCAGTGCGTCGCTGCGCTCGCCGACGAAGTAGGAGGCGAGGGCAGCGGTCAATAGCAGGGCTAACAGTGGGGACCGCAGCTGATGCCACAGCACTGGGAGCAGCCGAGCCTGGTGGGAGGACACTGCGTTCGGCCCCCACTCGGCCAGCCGCCGCGTCACCTCATCGGTAATCAGCCCGACCTCGGCGCGGACGCCGAGCTTGTGCAGCACCTCGCTCACCGGACATGCGGCAGCAGACATGATCCCGGCCGTGGAACCGGGGATCTGTGGCGGTGCGGTGACGGTCACCGTCAGCTCCCCAAGTGAGCGTGGCCGGTGGGTGCGGAGAAATGTTCGCGGCGGCAGCGTGCCCAGGTCAGCAGCGAGCCCGCGACAATCAAGGTGGCGGGCTAATTTGGTCGTCGGGCCCGGGGTTGGGGCAGACTGGGAACCTCATCACGGGGTATCGGCAACGTTGAGCTGGTCGGCCACTGAGCGGCGAGGTGAGCAGCGGCGGTCCATCACCGGGGATGGTGGGTAGCCCAGGCGAAGCATCATTTGCGGGTAGGCGCCCCAGCCCATCACGGTTTGAACCCTGGCTCGGAAGGCAAGCAGATCGACGGCCTGGCTCAGCGCGCAACTGGCCAATCCCGCACTGTCAGCCTGAAGCATGAGCCGCATCATCGCCTCGCCGGCCGCGAGCTGTTCGCCGTCAGCGTCGGAGTCGGTCAGCAGGACGGCGATCAGAGGATGCTCATCGACGTCGGCTTGGATCTGTTCGCGACCGGAAAGGCCCACTTCGAAGTCCCGCAACGGTATATCGGTGTGGCGAGGGTGACCGGACTGCACGTGAGGTATCGCGAAATTCGGGACGCCCTCGGTGTGTACGTCGGCGTCGTGTAGCCAACGGGTCATCTCGGCTCGATATGCCTCGTCCCTTCGTTCGATGCGGTCTGCCCAGCTCACCGCCACCGCGAGGTTCAACTTCTCGTCTTCGCGGACCGGAAAGTGGGCGTGGACGCCAGCTCCGTCGGCAGCGGCACGTAACGACTCCACCAGTTCCGGGGAGACCATTCTGGGCAGGAATGGGCGTCGTTCGCTGTATCGGCGGGCCGCGGCCTCCAGCAGGTCGCGTTCTACCGCGGTGGCATGGTGCGGGCGGGGGGCGGTGAAGATGGCCAGCAAATCAGGTTGAATCGGATCGGGCAGCCGCTGGACGTGCATCAGCCAGCCTTCGCCGACGAAGGCAAGCTCGGCTAGAGCCAGGGCAGCGCCACAGCTGATCCGCAAGGAGTGACCATCGGGGTCGGCGACCGGCAACTGCCGGTCCCGATCCGCGCGCAGCTCTAACCGGCCAGGGCGTAAGCGCCACGTCCAGGGTTGGGTGTTGTGCAGCGATGGTGCTCGGCGCGCGATTTCGATGACACGCGAAATTAGGTCCGCATCGAACGCGTTGTCCGGAACCACCGGGTCGGTACCGCTTGTCCGTCGCGGCGCGGATGTAGTCACGGCGTGTGTGTTCGGCTCTGATGAACGGACTGGTAGCGGTACCCGCTGATTAGGTCAGGTTCGCGAACGATGCTCGCCAGAGCATGTCCGTTGTCATCCAGGTGCCGCTCGCGGACCTTAATACCGTCAGCTCTGGTGCAGATGTTGATGTCTCGGATCAAGCGCCGGAGGCGGGCGATGGGTTCGCGGCTAGCAGTGAGATCAACGACGACGAGGCTTGCCTGTGACGCAGGCCAGAGATGGGCTTGTTGGCGGATGAACCAGACCGAGGCGCTCAAGTCATCAGTCGCTGCGCAACACCGGCTTGCGCAGCGGTGCCCGAGCCACTCGAGCGCGGTAGAAAGGGTGAACGCCGGTGCGGGAATGGGGTGCGGGCTGGCAGCGACTGGAGCGTCCATGGTGATCCCCGACGTGCGGTGGTCACCGGCGTGTTCGGCGCGGAGCTGCTGCTCGACGAGTTCAGCGGCGGACGGCTGATCTCTTCCCGAACTGGCTGAGCTTCTCAGCGCTTCTGACGCTACACCCCTTGATGCGGTATCGAATGAAGCCGACAGTGGCTACCGGCGGCAGGATAAACAGCGCAGGCAGAGGCAAAAGCGGGATCAGATCTCAGGGCTGGCTGTGTCGGGCGCGGGCACGACGGACGGCTTCATCGACGACGCGTTGGGCGATATCGGCCAGCTTGGTGTGTTCAGTCTGGCTGATCTGGCGTAACCGGGCGAATGCTTCCTCGGCGCTACCCCCACTGCGGCCGCGCAACAGGCCGACGGCCTGGTCAATGACTGGGCGAGACGCCAGCGCGGTCTGCAGTTGCAGCGTCAGCGCGAGTGCCTGGCTGAGAATTTGGGCGTTGTGTACCGAGACGGCTGCCGGCTTGGCGAACAGCTCCCCGAGTTCGGCGGCGCGTTCATCGAAGACGTTCTTGTCGTGGGCGTAGACGTTGATGGCACCGACTACCTGGCCCGGAAGTAGCAACGGCAGCGACAGTGCACTGTGCACACCCAGCCGACCGACCCGGGGACCGAAACGCGGCCACATCTTCTCCCCGCCGAGGGACCCCGACCGCACCGTGCGCCGCTCCAGGGCCGCAGTGATGCATGGTCCTTCGTTCAGCGTCACGTATTGGATCTCGTCGATCTCCGAGACGAATGGGGCGCTGGCCGCCAAGGCTTCGATCCGGTTGTCGGTACGGTCGACCCGCAACAGGGTGACTCCCGCACCATCCGCGCCAGGAATCGCGTGCGCCGCGAAGATCGCCACCTGGCTGAGCAGATCCTGCAACTCGAAGGCGCCGGTGACCAGACCAGCGAGGGAAACGAGGCTGGCCTGCAGGTCCACGTCGTCCGCAGGCTCCTGCCCCGAAGTCAGCGACTCGTCAGCTGAATGGTCGTCGACGTGCGGAATGAAGTCGGTCATCGCGGTCCCTGCGCTCACAGTGCTGCCGGGCCCCCGTGGCGGACACCGGGCTCGAGGATCGGGCCCGCGGCGGAACCGTCACGAGTTGGTGCTGTGCTGACTATAGCCGCGTCGACGCGTTCTCTGGACGGTGCCGCGAACCTGCTGGCCTGGAACCGGTGGGCGGGGCTAGCGGCGTCGCCGCCTGTTCGCTTACTGGACGGCCGTTTGGAACCGAACCTGGACCGCTTTGTGTCCCGACGAGAATGACCGGACACAACGAGCCGGGTAGCAGCGACGTCGCCGTCTGGCCGAGATCGGCGCCGAATTCGTCGTCGTTGTGACTGCAGCCGAGCACGAGCACTCGCGCGTCGTGCGTTGCGTGTCTGAGCGCACCGACGGATTGGCTGCCGATGTGGAGGGTCTGTAACGCCACACCGCGTACGTCGGCTTCGTGGCGAGCGAACTCGAGTGCCAGTCGGCCGGCGTGATCTCCGGATTGGACGACGAGGATGGGCTGTTCGCGGTCCGTCGAAGACTGGCCGAGTCGCGGCGGGATGACCGCGACAGGACAGTGTGCGTGCGCCGCGGTGCGGCGGGCAACCGTGCCCAGAGTCGCATTGATAAAGGCATTGGTGCCCTCTGCCCCGACCACGACGAGTTCGGCCCCGACACTCAGCGCGATGAGGGTGTCCGCGGGCAAGTCGTGGCCGAGTAGGGTCGTCACCACTACGCCCGGTTGGCGAGTGGAAGCCGCCATCGCGCAGCCGACCAACAAGTGCTCGGCATAGGCACTGTAGTTCTCGATCGCCCGAGCCGTTGCTGCCGGATGTAGGTGCCGGGAACCCAGAGTATGGACGATCAGTAGAGTGCACGCGCGGTACTCACACTCATCCACGGCCCATTCCAGAGCCGTTTGTCCGCCGGAGGAACCGTCGACGCCGACGATGATCCGGTGGCCGCCCATGTCTACTCCTTGCAGTCAGATCTCTTACTGACCACAGTGCCTAGTGGAACAGTTTCGCAGCAGGGCCGGATGTCCCGACGGGGACGGACTTAAGTCCGCCGGACGTCTGCGCCGAAGACGGCCGCCTGGGTACGTCGTTCCATGCCGAGTTTGGAGAGCAGGCCGGAGACATAGTTCTTGACGGTCTTTTCGGCAAGGAACAACCGGCCGGCGATCTCCCGGTTGGTCAGTCCCTCGGTGATCAAGTCAAGGATCTCCCGTTCGCGGACCGACAGTGAAGCCAGTCGTTTGTCCTCGGGCTCTCCGTCACGCAATCGGGCTAGTAGCCGTTCGGTCACCGCCGGGTCGAGCAGGGATTTGCCTGCTGCCACCTGACGGATTGCCTCGATGAGATTGGTCCCGCGGATCTGCTTCAACAGGTAGCCAGCGGCCCCGGCCATCACCGCGGCGAACACCGCATCGTTGTCGTCGTAGGAGGTGAGGATCAGACAGCGGACCTCCGGCATCGATGAACGAATATCACGGCAGACGTCGATCCCACTGCCGTCAGGCAACCGCGCATCCAGTACGGCGACGTGCGGCCGCGCGGCGGGGATACGGCTCAGTGCTTCGCTCGCGGTCCCAGCTTCGCCGACGATCGTAATGTCTTGCTCAGCTTCGAGCAGGTCGGCAATACCGCGCCGCACTATCTCATGATCATCGAGAAGAAATACTCGGATAGTGTCGTCGTGGTTCGCGGCGCTCACGTGATCGGTATTGTCCATCTCAGACTGGTTCCCTCTCGTGTCGACGTGGAACTTGCTAACGTGTCGGCGGCAACGGTAAGTGTTCCGCCGTACCTATTCGCTCGCTCGCCCAGGTTCGCTAAACCACTGCGCCGCTCGGTAGTTCCCATACCGACACCATCGTCAATGATCTCCAGAACCAGTTCGCCGGCGTCCACAGTCAGCACGATCGTGACCTTGGTTGCGTGCGCGTGGCGTGCCACGTTCGTCAGCGCTTCCCGTGTCACCGCAGCTAGATCATCGGCTATATCCTCGGTGACGAGCGAATCGACCGGCCCGCTGAACTGCACTCGCGGCTGGAAGCCGAGCAGTGCGGTCACTTCAAGCACAACCGCGAGCAGACGGGCACGCACCGTACCCAGCTGAGGACCGAGCTGGCCGCGCAATTGAAAGATTGAGGTGCGGATCTGGCGGATCGTGTCATCGATTCCGGACACCACCCGGTCCAGTCGTTCAGCGCGTGGATCTCCCTTGAGCCCACCTGCAACGCTCTGCACGGACAAACCAGCGGCAAAGAGTTGTTGGATCACATGGTCGTGCAGATCGCGAGCGATCCGGTCGCGATCTTCCAGCAACGTCACTCGCTGCTGGTCGGCTCTGGCATCGGCGAGTTCCAAGGCCAATGCGGCATGGTTGGCGAACGTGGTGGCCATCGCCAGATCGGCTTCGTCGAAGTGTCTTCTGCCGTGCAATCTGCCCACCACCAGAGCACCGCGCATGCGCTGAACACCAACCATCGGCAGGACCATCACCGGCCCGATTGGAAGGACATCGGACAGATGCATGTACGTGGTTTTGTCTTCACTCACGTCACCGACGAGTACTGGGCGGCCACTATCGAAGGCCATCCCCACCAGAGTCTTGTCCACCGTGTAGGTGTGACCGATCAGTTCCTCGGCCCCGACACCGGACGTGACTTCCACCATCAACCGCTTCCCGTCAGGGGTTGGCAGCACGACAGTCACCACGTCAGCGTCCGCGATCTCCCGGGTCTGCCGAGCGATCAACGTCAACGGATCTTCACCCTCAAGGGCAAGCAGTTGACGGGTGACCTGGGTCGAGGCCTGCAGCCAGCCTGCCCGTCGCTCCAACTCCTCGAACAGTCGTGCGTTCTCGATCGCGGTCCCCGCGCTCGCCGCCAGTGCCGTCATCAACTCCTCGTCGTCAGCGGTGAACTCGGCATTGATCGGCTCCGACAGGTACAGGTTGCCGAAGACCTTGCCGCGCACCCGAATCGGCACGCCCAGGAAGCCTGCCATCGGCGGATGGTGTGGTGGAAACCCGATCGAACGGGGATCGTCGGACATCGCACGGAGCCGGATCGGACGCGGATCGTCGATGAGCGCGCCGAGCAGACCCTTGCCGGAGGGCAGCGGTCCGATCCGGGCGGCGGTCTGCTCGTCGATCCCGACGTGGATGAACTCCTGTAGTCCACCATCAGGGGCCAGCACTCCCAGCGCTCCATAACGCGCCTTCACCAACTGGCAGGCCGCCTGGACAACATGACGCAGCACAACCGGTAACTCGACCTCGCCACTGATCGCCTTGTTCGCCTCGAGCAACCCGCGCAGGCGACCCTGGGTGGCGATGACGTCCTCGGCCCGGTCGACCAGTTGCCGAAGGAGCTCGTCCAGTTCCAGTCTTGGGCCGTTGGCGAAGTCCCATGCCGCACCGGGCTGCAGCTCAGGATCACTCAACTCGTCCACCGCCATCTACTCGTACGGTAGCCCGGATCGGTCCGAGCGCGGAACCATCCGCGGTTCGTTGGAGTGCCTGGCTCGCGCCGGTACCGCCTCGCCTCGCTCGGGATCGGTGGGCCGCAGGATCTGCGCCCGGCGATGCTGGTGCGGCGGATCGATCACGTTCGTACGGCCAGTTAGGCGGACCTGTGCGAATGGTTCGAACCGAGCGAGTTGCTCGCGCGTGCACGCAGGATTGGGCGCGGGACGGCACCCTGCCGGCTCAGGCGAGACCGCGCACCGTACGGGCGGGTGGACGGTGGCCCTGGATGCTAGCGACCATGTCCAGCGTCTGCCGGGTCTCAACGACGTTGTGCACGCGGAACACGCTGGCCCCCATCCAGGCGCAGATTGCGGTTGTTGCGAGTGTGCCGGTCAGCCGCTGGTCGACAGGCAGCCCACCGAGCGTCTCGCCGACAAAGTCCTTGTTGGACAAGGAAACCAAGACCGGTCGGCCGGTCTGCACCATCTCCGGAAGGCGTCGGGTGACTTCCAGCGAATGGAAGGTGTTCTTGCCGAAGTCGTGCGCCGGATCAATGATCGCCGAGCGCGGGTCGACACCGAAACGGACAGCGCGCTCGGCGAGGGCCACCGTTCGGGTCAGGACGTCGGCCATGACGTCGCGATACTCGATTCGGTGCGGGCGCGTCCTGGGTTGCACGCCGCCGGTGTGCGTGCAGACGATGCCGACATGGTGTTTGCCCGCCACCTCGGCCAGCAACGGGTCGTGGCCGCCCCACGCATCGTTGAGCAGATCGGCGCCCGCGGCACAGACCGCGTCACCGACCTCATGCCGCCACGTGTCGACGCTGATGATGACGTCCGGGTGGTTCGCCCTGACGGTCGCGACAAACTCGACGGTGCGGTCGATCTCCTCTTCGGTCGACACCTGCTCGCCCGGCGCCGCCTTGACCCCGCCGATATCGACGATGTCCGCGCCTTGCTCGACGACGGTGTCGACGCGATCGAGCGCGGACTGAAAGGCGAACGTCGCACCTTTGTCGTAGAAGGAGTCCGGGGTGCGGTTGACGATCGCCATGATCGCGTACTCGCCGGGGCCGAAGGTTCGTTCGCGCAGGACCAGCACTAGCCCACCGCCACACGGCCGGCGTAGTCGGCGACCGTGATCGCCGGCGGTCGTTGCGCGATCGGAACGTGCCGGGTCTGCCAGCGTTCGGGCAGGTCGCGGTCGAACTGGGTCAGCGTTGCCGTCGCATCGGAGTTGACGGCGGGGGGTCGAAAGCCGCTGCGGGTGTCCGCAACGTGCAGGATCTCCAAGGCCATCGCGCCGAGGTCGTGCACGTGCTGGTGACGGTGCGCCCGGCTGCCCAGATCCACTTGCGCGATCGCGTCCAACCCGAGCCCGGCATAGGTATCGACGAGGGTCGCGAACTCGATGCCGTAACCGACGGGGACGTCCAATTGTTCGAACCAGCAGCGCCGGATCGCCCACTCGCCGGCCAGCGGTTGCACGACCGCGGACAGTGCCGGCCAACGGCTGGCGAGCAATGGGCGGGCGACGAGTTCGGTGACGCGGCCGCCTTCGGTGCTGCGTGGGCGATCACCCTCGTCCAGTACCCGGTCGTAGAAGCCCCGCGCGAGTTGCACGTCAGGTTGGGTAAGCAGCGGGCCGAGCAGGCCGGTGACGAAGTGCGTTCCCCACTCGGTGAGGTCGGCGTCGATGAACACGAGCAGGCTGCCGGTCGTCACGAACAGCGACTTCCAGAGCGCCTCGCCCTTACCGGCCTGCACGCCGAGGTCGGGGCGGACGTCGGCGACGCCGTGCACGGTAGCGCCGTGTGCTCGTGCAACGGCCGCCGTGTCGTCGCTAGAGAGTGAGTCCATGACGACGAGTTCGTCGATCAGGTTGGTGTTGTCCCGCAGATCGCGTGCGATTGTCTGGACGACCGCGCCGATCGAGCTCGCCTCGTTGCGGGCGGGTACGACGACGCTGATCGTCGCGCCGGTCTGCCGCTTGGCCGCGATCAGCGATTCCAGCGGCCAG
>JBDTDN010000224.1:0-11263 GCA_039923055.1 Jatrophihabitantaceae bacterium | reverse complement strand
GGAGCCGGGCGCACTCGATCTGGCGCTCACGCTGGCCCGCGAACAGCGGGCAGATCTAGTCATCGCCAACGACCCGGATGCCGACCGCTGTGCCGTGGCCACGCGCGACGGCGCAGGCAACTGGCGGACGCTTCGGGGTGACGAGCTCGGCGTTCTACTCGCGAACACCCTTATCAGCAAAGGCATTCAGGGTACGTACGCGACCACGATCGTGTCGTCCACCATGCTCAAGGCGATCGCCGAACGTCAGCACGTCGGCTACGTCGAAACGCTGACCGGCTTCAAATGGATCTCCCGTTCAGCGGACGATCTGGTGTTCGGGTACGAGGAGGCGTTGGGGTATGCGGTCGCGCCGAACCTGGTTCGCGACAAGGACGGCATCAGTGCCGCCCTGCTCGTTGCCGAACTCGCCGCAGACCTGCACCAGCGCGGTAGTTCACTACTCCAACAGTTGGACGAACTCGCGGCCGTGTACGGGCGGTACGTCACAGATCAGGTCTCGATTCGCGTGGACGACCTTGCCGAGATCGGCGCGATGATGGCGCGCCTTCGGGACGCTCCACCGACTGAACTGCTCGGCGAGCCAGTCGTCGTCACCGACCTGCTGCCGGGTACGGATGCACTGCGATTTACCTGGACTTCGCCGAAGCAGCGCGGCCGAGTGGTCATCCGCCCGTCCGGTACCGAGCCCAAGCTGAAGGCGTACCTCGAGGTGGTCGTCCCTGCCGGACCCGAGTCGGCAAGGACCGCAGCGGACCAGATCACTCTGCTGCACGAGCAGATCAGCCTCACCCTAGGTATCGCACCTTAGTTCCGGGCTACTTCAGCGGCGCGGTGTGCGAACCGCCCGTCAGGTTGTCGCGCCGAATCGGAACGACTGCCCTCGCCACTGCACCAGGATCGCCACTGAAGTCAACGGACCGCTGGACGTGCCGTACATCGCACTGACCGAACCGTCCACAGCGGTCTGTAGAGATGCGACGGCTCCGGCGTCGCACTGATACTGCAGGACATAATTGTCCAAGACCGGCACAGCTCCGGTAACCACGATGCAGCGCGCGCCGTTGGCCAACTCCAGCCCCCACGAACTGCCGCCCTTCAGTACCAGGACGTCCTTGGGCAGCATCGCGGTGGTCAGCATAACCTTCGTCCCAGCCGTCCACGGATCGTTGAAACACGAGACGGTCAACGGCTTCGTCTCGTTCGCGGGCGCGAAGCAGGGGTCGAGAATCTGGTTGGCGACCAGGCAGCGGAACACGCCAGAGATCGGGACGGCGATCGAGGACGTCCAGCAACTGCCTGACTCGGTGTCGCTGATCTGGGCTGTCAGCTTGCCGCTCTCGTCGTACGGGGCGAACACCTTCTGGGTCGGCGCTTGGTAGTGGACGACGGGCACCACACGGGCCGCAGTGGCCAACGGACTCGACGACCCCGGAGCGCCAGCGGGCGTACCTGGCTGGGCCTTGCTGCCGCAGCCCGCGAGCGCGAGCATCGCCAAGACGGCAACCGCTCCCACCGCCCACCGGCGAAGCTTCGTCACGTTCGCCCCCATCGAGCCGCCGATTGCACTCCGGCTGTGCGCTCAGTCGCGTTCAGTACAACTGTCTTACCCAAGTAGACGCTCGGCGTAATCAGTACGTTGCGTATGAAATGCAACAGTTCTGTGACGATTGGGTGCCGGACCCGCTATCGCGGTCCGCTGAGCTCATGGTTCGGACCCTCCCCCGCAAGCGGGGGGACCCCCATTATCGCGGTCCGAACTGCCGATCGCCGGCATCGCCGAGGCCCGGAACGATGTACGCACTCTCGTTCAGTCGGTCGTCGATACTGGCAGTGAACAGGCGGGTGGCCAGCCCACCGGCAGCGATCCGGTCCACGCCCTCTGGCGCAGCCAGCGCGCAGATGACGGTGACATCGGTGGCGTCACGCTCGTGCAGCAGTTCCAGGCAATGCTGCAGCGAACCGCCGGTCGCAAGCATCGGGTCCAGGACAATCACCGGACGGCCGGCCAACGAGGCCGGCAGCGAGGCCATGTACGGCGTCGGCTCGTGGGTCTGCTCGTCACGGGCTAGGCCAACGAAGCCCATCTGCGATTCGGGCAGCAGGTTGAACGCCGCCTCGGCCATGCCCAGTCCGGCCCGCAACACCGGCACCAACAGTGGTGGGTTGGCCAGGGCCGTGCCGGTCGTCGCGGCCACCGGAGTGATGATCGGGACGTCAGCGGTCTGCAGTTCGCGGGTGGCCTCGTATACGAGCAGAGTCGCCAACTCGCGCAGCGCGGCACGGAACTCGGCGTTGCTGCTGCGCTCATCCCGCATGACCGAGAGCCGGGCTTGGACGATCGGGTGCGCGACGACGACGGTTTCCACGGCTGCCCACCCTATGCCGAACGTCCCTAGACTGGCGCTATGACCACCGTCAAGCAGACCGAGGTTCCCGACCTCACTCGCGATGACGCATCCTTGCGGCGGTTCCTGCACGGGCTGCCCGGCGTGGATCAGGTCGGCGCCGAGGCACGAGTGGCCATGCTCGCCACTCGCAGCATCAAGACGACCGCCAAGGCCTGGGCGATCGACACCGCGATTTCGATGGTGGACCTGACCACGCTGGAGGGCGCGGACACCGTCGGCAAGGTCCGCTCGCTGTGCGCGAAGGCGGCGCGCCCCGATCCGATCGATGCGAGTTGCCCGCCGGTCGCAGCCGTCTGCGTCTACCCGGACCTCGTGTCGACGGCGGTCGACGCACTGCGCGGGTCGGCCGTTCGGGTCGCCAGCGTCGCGACGGCGTTCCCGTCCGGACGGGCGGCACTGGCAACCAAGTTGCACGATGTCCGCGACGCCATCGCCGCCGGCGCGTCGGAGATCGACATGGTGATCGACCGCGGCGCGTTCTTGTCTGGGAACTACCTGCAGGTGTTCGAACAGATCGTGGCGGTCAAGGCCGAATGCGGCGACACCCATCTGAAGGTGATCCTGGAGACCGGAGAGTTGGTGACGCTGGACAACGTGCGCCGCGCGTGCTGGCTGGCGTTGCTGGCCGGCGGAGACTTCATCAAGACCTCCACCGGCAAGGTGACGCCGGCCGCCACCCCCCCGGTCGCGCTCGTCATGCTCGAGGCGGTCCGCGACTTCTTCGCTGTCGGGCATGAACGGCGCGGCGTCAAGCTGGCCGGCGGGATTCGGACGAGCAAACAAGCGGTGCGGTATTTGGTGATGGTGAACGAGGTTGCCGGCGAGCAGTGGCTGTCGCCCGAGCGGTTCCGGTTCGGCGCGTCCAGCCTGCTCAACGACCTGCTGCAGCAGCGGCACAAGCTGACCACCGGCAGCTACGACGGCCCCGACTACGTGAGTGTGGACTGACGATGGCCTTTGAATACGCACCGGCACCTGAGTCGCGGGAGATCGCTCGCCTCAAGCCCAGCTACCAGATCTTCATCGACGGTCAGTTTCGCGACGGTCGCGGCGAGGCGATCAAGACAATCAACCCCGCCGACGAGTCGCCGCTGGCTGAACTCGCTCAGGCTGGACCGTCCGACGTGGAAGACGCGGTCGTCGCCGCTCGCCGAGCCTATGACGGGCCGTGGGGGCGCATGCCGGCTCGCGAGCGCGGTAAGTACCTGTTCCGGATCGCCCGCGCGATCCAGGAACGCGGCCGTGAACTCGCCGTGCTGGAGTCGCTGGACAACGGCAAACCGATCCGCGAGTCGCGCGACGTCGACGTGCCGACCGCGGCAGCGCACTTCTTCTACTACGCTGGCTGGGCGGACAAGCTCGGCTACGCCGGATTCGGACCCGAGCCCCAATCGATCGGCGTCGCCGGGCAGATCATTCCGTGGAACTTCCCGCTACTGATGGCGGCTTGGAAGATCGCCCCGGCGCTGGCGTGCGGGAACACCGTCGTGCTCAAGCCGGCCGAGACGACGCCGCTGACCGCGCTCGTGCTGGCCGAGATCATCGCCGAGGCCGATCTGCCGCCGGGTGTGGTGAACGTGTTGGCCGGCGGGCCGGAGATCGGCGCCGCGATCGTGGAGCGCGCCGTGGTGGGCGCCGTCGACAAGATCGCATTCACCGGCTCGACCGACGTCGGCAAGACCATCCAACGCACCCTGGCCGGAACGTCCGCACGGCTCTCACTGGAACTCGGCGGCAAAGCGGCGAATATCGTCTTCGACGACGCGCCGCTGGATCAGGCCGTCGAGGGCATCGTCAACGGCATCTTCTTCAACACCGGTCAGGTCTGCTGCGCCGGCTCGCGGCTGCTCGTGCAGGAGTCCATCGCCGAGGAGTTGATCGCGTCGCTGCAACGACGACTGGCAACGCTGCGCGTGGGCGATCCGCTGGACAAGAACACTGATATCGGTGCGGTCAACTCCGCAGCGCAGCTCGCACGAATCCGCTCACTCGTCGCTGCCGGCGTGGACGAAGGGGCGACCTACTGGTCGCCGCCCTGCGAGTTGCCCGAACGCGGCTTCTGGTTCGCGCCAACCGTGTTCACCGGCGTCTCTCAGTCGCATCGGATTGCGCGCGAGGAGATCTTCGGCCCGGTGCTGTCGGTATTGACGTTCCGCACTCCTGCCGAGGCGGTTGAGAAGGCGAACAACACCCCGTACGGACTATCTGCGGGTATCTGGACGGAAAAAGGTTCGCTCATTCTGTCGATGGCCGCGAAGCTCCGCGCCGGAGTCGTCTGGGCGAACACGTTCAACCGCTTCGACCCGTCGTCCCCGTTCGGCGGCTACAAGGAGTCCGGCTTCGGGCGCGAGGGCGGACGGCACGGGCTGGAGGCCTACCTAGATGTCTGAGACTGCCGCGACGGACGGACGGCTGCGGGTCCGCAAGACGTCCAAGCTCTTTATCGGCGGGGCGTTTCCGCGCTCGGAGTCCGGCCGCTCGTACCCGGTCCTGTCGGCGTCCGGCGAACTGCTCGCCCATGCGGCACAGGCTTCGCGCAAGGATCTACGCGACTCGGTCGTCGCCGCCCGCAAGGCGTTTGCCGGCTGGTCCGGCGCCACCGCGTACAACCGTGGCCAGGTGTTGTACCGCGTCGCCGAACTGCTGGACGGGCGTCGCGATCAGGTCGCCGCCGAGGTCCTGGACGCCGAGGGTGGCTCGGTCACGGACGCGTCGGCGCAGGTCGATCAGGCGATCGACCGGTGGGTCTACTACGCCGGCTGGGCGGACAAGTACGCACAGGTCGCCGGTGGGACGAATCCGGTCGCCGGGCCATTCTTCAACTTCTCCCTCCCCGAACCGACCGGTGTGGTCGGCGTGTTCGCCCCGCAGGAATCCAGCCTGCTCGGCCTCGTGTCGGTACTCGCGCCGGTGCTCACGACTGGGAACACGGCCGTCGTGATCGCCGCACAGGACCGGCCGCTACCCGCAGTCTCGCTCTCAGAGGTACTGGCAACCTCGGACGTCCCGGCCGGCGTCGTGAACGTGCTGACCGGGTTTACCGGCGAACTCGCACCCTGGTTGTCCGGACACCGCGACGTCAACGCCGTCGATCTAAGCGGTATCGCCCCCGCTGACCGCCGCGAACTGCAGGTCAAGGCCGCCGACAACGTCAAGCGGGTCTTCGTCCCGAGATCGGCGGACTGGGCCGCTGATCCAGGCACGACGCGCCTCGGCGCGTTCACCGAGACCAAGACCGTCTGGCATCCCATCGGTGTGTAGGCGTCCCACACTGCGCCTGCCGATGATCGCACTCCGGGCAACGCAGGTGGCATCGTCCCATCGTTCGTCGCGGAGATAAGGGTCGTCCCACCGCGATGGGTAGCGGCGGTCGTAGGTCCACTCCGGTACTGCGGGATCCTCGAATTGCCACGCCAGCCGGCACCAGCCCCGCGAACTGTGAACATTGTTGGCGACCTGTCGGTGGCGCGTGCCCAAGGACGGCACCCGGTCCAGGTAGGTCGTGCTGGCAGCTTGTGTTCTGCCCGCCTCCACGAGCGAGGACCCGCGAAGTGAACACAAGGCCCGCCACCGAACCGGCACCGTCCTCCCCCAGCGATAGCCAAGCCCGGTAGGTTCGCTGCCATGACGAGTTCGCTGGATGCCGCCATTATCCCCATCACCCTCACGGTCAACGGCCGAATCGGGCTGACGCTCTGGGCCCCGCCGTGGGAGGACGACGGCGGCGAGCTGTGGCAGGGATTCCTTGGCGACGGCGCGAAGATCCTGATGTACCCCGGCAGCAAGGAGCTAGCCGACTTCATCGCCTCGGGCGTGGAGAACGACCTCTCTGATCACCCCGCGTGGGGCTACGTCCAGAAACTGACGCCCGACCAATTGCGGCCCAGCGGCGAGGACGGCTACGACCTGGACCAGGTCTATGTGTGGGCGGCGGACGAACCGGATCCGCTCGTGATCTCATCGCTGGCCAACGTCGTCGACATGGTCGCCAAGATTGCCGACTGCTGCGACGACGGTGCGCTGCGACGATTGGTCGAGAACACGCCCGCCTACGAGGCGCTGGTCGACGAGAACGTCAGCTATCAGGGCAAGGACGGCAGCAAGCGCTGGAACGAACTTGGCGACACGATCGCGGACAACTGGGAACGCGCCATCACCCGCACCGAGTCCTGGCTGTCTTGGCAGGGCGATTTCAGCACGAGCGAACTGGGCGCCGAGAGCATCTGGAGCCGGGTGGGAGCCGAGCCGATCCAGATCGTCCTGCCGGATGCCACCTACCTGACCGTGCGCGGATGGGTATCGCCCGATGCAGAGAGTGACGGCCCCTCCGAGGCGGGAGGCGCCGACACCGAGGACGGTGAGACCGACGCTGCATTCCTCGGCCACGGAGACGTCGTCGCGGTCTTCACCCAGGTCGCGGACCTGGCCCGCTACTGCCGAACACCTGCTGACCACCGCTTACGCAAGCTCGAATGGTGGGCCGAACTGGCCGACGTCGAGGACGATGCGGTGTTCGCGCCCGGGACGGACAGCTCCTACGACCTGAGCAAGCCGTCCACCCGGGGCGCGGAACTACTGCGGCAACTCGCCGCCGTCTGCCTGGTGGAGACGGACACGTCCGTGCTGGACAGCCCGTCGGTCAACAAGAACGACTGGCGCGAACTGCTCGATCAGGTACGGACCTGCCTGGAGCCTCAGGATTGATAGCCCAGGGCCGATTAGCTACAGGTATCGACGGATCTCCGGCGCAGCCGTCCGCACCTGGTCGGCGGCCGCATCGTCCAAGCGCGCCTGGGAGGCCCGTTCGGCATCCACGCGCGCACGATAGGTAGAGATCTCACAGCTGGTCGTCTCGGCATCCCAACTCAGGATCGATGCCATCAGTTCGGCGATCGGCGCGGCGCAGTCCACGCCACGGTGCGGGTACTCGATCGAGATCCTGGTGCGCCGGGTGAGCACGTCCTCCAGATGCAGCGCGCCCTCGTGCGTGACCGCATACCTGATCTCGGCCAGCAGGTAATCGGCCGCGGCCGGGACGGTGTCCAGCAACTCCCGGTCGATCATTCCGGGATCGAGCACGTCGCGAATCATCGAACCGTACCGGTCCAGAACGTGCCGGATGCGATGCGGGTGCAGGCCGTATTCGGCGGCGAGCGTGTCGACCTGGTTCACCATCGCGAAGTACCCGTCGGCGCCGAGCAGCGGTACCCGGTCCGTGCAGGACGGCTGGATGCGTTTGGGCAGCTCCTGGGCGGCGAGGTCCACGGCGTCAGCGGCCATCACCCGGTATGTCGTGTACTTGCCGCCTGCGATCGAGATAAGCCCCGGGACCACTTGCGCGACGGCGTGCTCACGCGACAGCGCCGACGTCTCCTCCGACTCCCCGGCCAGCAGCGGCCGCAACCCCGCGTACACGCCTTGGATGTCCGCGGCCGTGAGCGGTGAGACCAGGACGGTGTTCACGTGGTCGAGCAGGTAGTCGATGTCCGACTTGGTCGCCGCGGGATGGGCGAGGTCGAGGTTCCACTCAGAGTCCGTCGTACCGATCAGCCAGTGCGTCTTCCACGGGATCACGAACAGCACACTCGTGGCCGTGCGCAGGATCAGACCGGCATCCCCGGTGATCTTCTCGCGCGGCACGACGATGTGGACGCCCTTGGACGCGCGCACCTGAAACCGGCCACGGCCACCGGACATCGCCTGGATCTGGTCCGTCCAGACGCCGGTGCAGTTGAGTACGACCCCGGCGCTAACCGTCGCCTCTTGGCCGTTCTCGCTGTCACGCACGCTCACCCCGACGACGCGGTCTGACTCGCGCACGAATCCGATCGCCTCGGTGGACGCACGGACGATCGCGCCGTACCGGGCCGCAGTGCGCCCGACCGTCAGGGTGTGCCGAGCATCGTCGGCCTGCGCGTCGTAGTAGCGAACCGCGCCGACCAGCGCGTCCGATCGCAGACCGGGAAACACCCGCAGCGCGGCGCGATGGCTGAGATGCTTCTGACCGGGGACGCTGCTGTGCCCGCCCATCGTGTCGTAGAGCGCAAGACCGGCAGCTACGTAAGGGCGTTCCCACAAGCGATGCGAAAGCGGATACAGGAACGGGACCGGCTTGACGAGGTGCGGCGCAATGCGGGTGATCATCAGTTCGCGCTCGCGCAGCGCCTCACGCACCAGACCGAGTTCGAGCTGTTCTAGGTAGCGCAGCCCGCCGTGGAACAACTTGGACGAACGGCTGGATGTCCCGGACGCGAAGTCGCGCGCCTCGACCAGCGCGACCGACAGACCACGGGTCGCGGCATCCAATGCGGCACCCGCGCCGGTGACCCCACCACCGATCACGACGACATCGAACTCGTCCTGAGCGAGCCGGGTCCAAGCGGCCTCGCGGTAGGCGGAATCCAGACGTGACGCAGCGCCGCCCTTGGGCATTGCCACCTCCGACGGCTCCACAGGTGAGACGCTAGCCCAATGCCAACCGCGTCCGTCGTCGCCGCGATCGATCAGGGCACCACATCTACCCGGTGCATCCTGTTCGACCAGGACGCGCATGTGGTGGGCATCGAGCAGGTCGAGCACGGTCAGCACCTGCCCCGGCCCGGCTGGGTCGAGCACGACGCCACCGAGATCTGGACGAACACGCGCGCGGTCATGGCCGGCGCACTGGCGCGTGCCGAACTCGGTGCCGGGGACATCGCGGCGGTGGGCATCACCAACCAGCGTGAGACGACCGTCGTCTGGGACCGCACGACGGGGATCCCGATTGCGCCGGCGATCGTGTGGCAGGACACCCGGACGCAGGCGATCTGCGACTCGCTGGGCGCGCTCGGCGGCGGCGCCGACAGGTACCGCAAACGCGTCGGTCTGCCGCTCGCGACGTACTTCGCCGGCCCGAAGGTGCGCTGGCTTCTGGACCACGTGGACGGCGCGCGCCGTCGGGCCGAAACCGGCGAGTTGGCGTTCGGGACGATGGATTCGTGGCTGCTGTGGAACCTCTCCGGCGGCGTGGACGGCGGCGTGCACATGACCGATCCCACGAACGCGTCCCGCACGATGTTGATGGATCTGGACACCCTCACCTGGCTGCCCGACATCGCCGACGAGATGGGAATCCCGTCGGCGATGCTGCCCGAGATCCGGTCCTCGTCCGAGGTGTACGCGTCGATCCGCGAGCGCGGTCCGCTGGCCGGCGTGCCGATCGCAGGCATCCTGGGCGACCAGCAGGCCGCGACGTTCGGCCAGGCGTGCCTGTTACCCGGCGAGGCCAAGAACACCTACGGTACGGGCAACTTTCTACTGCTGAATACCGGCACGTCCAAAGTACTGAGCCAGAACGGCCTGCTGACGACCGTCTGTTATGCCCTTGCCGACCAGGACCCGGTGTATGCGCTGGAGGGCTCGATCGCGGTGACCGGTTCGCTGGTGCAGTGGCTGCGCGACAACCTCGGCCTGATCGCGTCCGCCGACGACATCGAGCCACTTGCTCGTACGGTGGCCGACAACGGTGGGGCGTACTTCGTTCCGGCGTTCTCCGGACTGTTCGCCCCGCACTGGCGTGCCGATGCCCGCGGTGCGATCGTCGGGTTGACCCGGTTCGTCAACCGTGGGCACTTGGCGCGTGCAGCGCTGGAGGCAACGGCGTTTCAGACCCGCGAGGTCGTCGAGGCGATGAACGCCGACTGGACCGCACATCGCTCCGGGGCCGGTGCTGACGACGTGGCGTTGACGACGTTGAAGGTGGACGGCGGGATGGTGCGCAACGAGTTGCTGATGCAGTTCCAGGCCGACATCCTGAACGTCCCGGTTGTCCGGCCGGTGGTCACCGAGACCACTGCCCTGGGCGCGGCGTACGCGGCTGGGCTCGCCGTCGCGTTCTGGTCCTCACCCGAACATATTCGGGCGAATTGGGTCGCAGGCAAACAATGGGAACCAGCCATGGACGCCGACCGGCGCGAGTCGCTGTATGCCGATTGGACCAAGGCGGTCACCAAGACGCTGGACTGGGCGTGATGTGCGACGGTCCCCGACCCACGTCGCGAACCAGAGCAGCCAGCCGATCGCGACCACCAGCAGCAGGCTGATCAGCCGGTAGAGCAGCACAGCGGCCGTGGACTCCACCACGCCGACCCCGCCGTGGACCAACGCCAGGATCATCGCCGCATCGACCAGACCGACCCCACCGGGAAGCATGGAAACACTCGATACGCTCGACCCGGCCAGGTAGGCGATCGTCACCAGGCCCAGCGTCGAGGCGCGCGCGCCTACCGCATGGCAGGCAGCGAGGAGGCACACCAGATCACCGGCCCAGTTCGCGAACGCGAAGCCCAACCCGGCCAACCAATCGCGACGCCGTAACTTGATCAGGGTCAACTCGCTGATCAACGTCCGGACGCGGGCTTGGGCTGTGGTCGGATCGCGGCGGAGCAGCCGTAGGCTCGCGCCGACCACCGACGATGCGATCCGGGCCACCTGCTCCGGACGGTGGAGCAGGTAGCGAGTAAACACAGCTACGCCAAGGACGAGTACGACGCTGGCGAGCACCGGCCCCACCGACCCTGCGCCCGCGATCACCGCGGCGAACAGACCGAGCACGCCGAAGGCGAGCAGACTCAGCACACCGATCGAGAGCGTGCTCGTCGTCAATGCCGCCTGGCCAACCGAGTTCAGCGCAATCGGGGCACCGGTGTCGGTGCCGTCCACCTCGAACTGCACGAACCCGTCGGGGCTGCCGGCCGCTGGTGAAATCGGGCTGACGCTCGCCGTGAAGGTCGCGGACTGGCCGTGCACCGTGGGCGAGTCAGAACCTGCGATGAGGACGTTGGTAGCGCCCTTGTCGACGGTGAAGGCAGTGT
>JBDTDN010000223.1:0-8725 GCA_039923055.1 Jatrophihabitantaceae bacterium | reverse complement strand
TCTCCCGGCCGGCGGGGAACGGCGATGAGGCCGGCTGCTTGAGCAATTCGACCATGCGCTCGCCACGGGCCAACTGGTTCTGGCTGGCCTTGTCCAGGTCGGAGCCGAAGGCAGCGAACGCCTCCAGTTCTCGGTACTGCGCCAGGTCCACCCGCAGACGCCCGGCGACTGCCCGCATCGCCTTCGGCTGGGCGGCGCCACCGACACGCGACACCGAGATACCGACGTTGATGGCCGGACGCACGCCCGCGTTGAACAGGTCGGTCTCCAGGAAGCACTGGCCGTCGGTGATCGAGATGACGTTGGTCGGGATGTACGCCGACACGTCGTTACCCTTGGTCTCGATGACAGGCAGGCCGGTCATCGAACCGCCGCCGAGTTCTTTGGACAACTTTGCGCAGCGCTCCAGCAGCCGGCTGTGCAGGTAGAACACATCGCCGGGGTAGGCCTCACGACCCGGCGGACGACGCAGCAGCAGCGATACGGCGCGATAGGCCTCGGCCTGCTTGGAGAGGTCATCGAAGACGATCAGCACGTGCTTGCCGTCGTACATCCAGTGCTGGCCGATCGCCGAACCGGTGTACGGCGCGAGGTATTTGAAGCCGGCCGAGTCCGATGCGGGAGCGGCGACGATGGTGGTGTACTCCATCGCGCCGGCAGCTTCGAGGGTGTCGCGGGCCGCAGCGATCGTCGAACCCTTCTGACCGATGGCGACGTAGATGCAACGAACCTGCTTGTCCGGATCGCCGGTCTTCCAGTTGTCACGCTGGTTGATGATCGCGTCCAGGCAGACAGTGGTCTTACCAGTCTGCCTGTCACCGATGATCAACTGGCGCTGTCCGCGCCCGATGGCTGTCATCGCGTCGATGGCCTTGATCCCGGTCAGCAACGGTTCGCGGACCTCCTGGCGCTGGACGACCGACGGTGCCTGCAACTCAAGGGCACGCCGGGCGTCCGTCACGATCTCGCCGTGGCCATCGATCGGCTTGCCCAGCGGATCCACCACGCGGCCGAGGTAGGCATCGCCCACCGGCACCGACAGGATCTCGCCGGTACGCTTGACCTGCTGACCCTCCTCGATCGCGGAGGCGTCACCGAGGATGACGACGCCGATGTCACGCACGTCCAGGTTCAGTGCGATGCCGAACGTCCCGCCCTCGAACTCGAGCAACTCGTTCGTCATGGCGCTCGGCAGGCCCTCAACGCGGGCGATGCCGTCACCGGTCTCGGCGACGACGCCGACCTCCTCGCGGGAGGCCTCTGGCGACCACGAGGAGACGTAGCCCTCAATCGCGCTCCGGATCTCCTCTGTCGAGATCGTCAGCTCAGCCATCAAAATTTCCCTTGCCTAGTCGGGGTGAATCAGTTCAGTGAAGTGCACGCACTAGCGGGCGACCGCCGCACGCGCCGAGACCAACCGCTCGGCCACGCTGCCGTCGATGACCTCGTTGCCTACCCGGATGACCAGCCCGCCTCGGACGGTCGCATCGGTCGCGGTCCGGACAGTCATCTGACGTCCGTACAGATTCGACAGTGCCGAGGTCAACCGCGTCAGCTGCGGCCCATCCAGCTCGATCGCCGAGAGCACCCGTGCGGTCGACTCCGAGCGCCTCGCCGCAGCCTCGTCGAGCAGGTCGTCGATCGTCAGGGTGATGCTTCGTTTGCGCTCGCTGACGACGCCGTGACGGAGCAGTTCGTTCGTGACCGGGTGCACCTTTCCGCCGATGACCCGATCCAGCAGTTCGATCCGGCGGGACGCGTCGACGGCCGGTTCGTCAAGCAAGGTCAGCAAGTCGGACTCGCTATTCAGAATCCGCTCGAACCAGAACAGCTCGTCCTCGACAATCTGCAGTTCCCCGTTGCGCTCTGCGGCAGCGAACAGGGCGTCATCGCCCGCACCCTCGAGCGCGTCGGTGAGGTCCCAGGGGCTCGACCAGCGTGCGCGAACCGCAGCGACGGTGATCTCCAATGCGGAATCACCCGTACGGCCGCGAAGCAAGCCTTCGATCAACTGCACCCGCCCCTCGACCGGAGTCGAGGAGTGCCCGACCGTACGACGCAACCGCGGCTGGGCGACCAGCAGATCGGCGATGGCGTACAACTCCGACGCCAGCGCGGTCAACGCGTCAACCGACTCCTGGCGCTCGAGGGCGGGTCGTTTGACCTCGCGCAGCACCTTGGCGGCTGCTCTGCTTGCAGAACGCATCACGAACTCGTATCCGCCGAATCACGCCGCTCCAGGTCTGCCAGGAAGGCGTCGACCGTGGCCCGGACCTGCGCATCATCGGAAAGCCGCTGGGCAATGATCTTCTCGGACAGCTCCACGGCCAACGTGCCGATCTCTGCACGAAGCTCGCGAACGATCTGACCACGCTGGCTGGCAAGCTGCTCCTCGCCCCGCTTGATGATCCGGGCCGATTCCTCCTGTGCCTGCGTACGGAGTTCCTCGATATTGTGCTGCGCCTCGGCGCGTGCGCTCTCGCGGATACGAGCCGCCTCGGTGCGTGCCTCTGCGAGCGCCCGTTTGTACTCAGTCTCGGCGCCGGCAAGCTTCTCCCGCGCCAGGTCTGAATCCTCGACTTGGCGACGGATCATCTCCTGACGTTCGCGCATCGCCTTCTGAACCGGCGGACCGATGTATCGCGCGATGATCCCCAGGATGATCAGAAATGCAAGGAGCTCGACGATGAAGGTCGCGTTGGGCAACAGGAAGTTGCCGGACGCAAGTACGTGCTTGCCCATGGCGGCGCGAACCCTTACTTGCTGGAAAGGACGAAGACGAACAGGACCGCGAAGGCGAGGTTGATGAAGTACATCGCCTCGACCAGACCGACGGTCAGGAAGAACAGCGTCTGCAGGCGGCTCTGTGCCTCCGGCTGGCGGGCAACGCCCTGAATCAGCGAGCTACCGGCCAGACCGTCACCGACCGCTGCGCCGATGGCGCCGCCACCGAGGGCGAGACCGCCGCCGATGAGACCGCCCGCGAGTTCGATTGCCTGGATCTGAGTGTTAGCCATTTCTCCTCAATTCACTGAAGTGTTTACGACGTAGGTGCATGGTTGCCGAACCGATTGGACGTGCGAGCTGTTCAGTGCGCGCCCTCCTCGGCGGGCTTCAGCGAGCTGAAATAGATTACGGTCAGCAGCGCGAAGATGAACGCCTGGATCAGGCCGATGAACATGTCGAACAGCTTCCAGATGATCTCCGGCGCCCACAGGATGTAGGCCGGGAACAGCGCGATCAGCGATACCATGATCGTACCGGCGAAGATGTTGCCGAACAGTCGCAGCGAGAGTGTGAGCGGCTTGGCGATCTCCTCGACGAGGTTGATCGGAAACAGGAACCAGTACGGCTGGAACAAGTGGTGGTAGTACCCCTTGAACCCACGCTTGCGCACCCCAGCCACATGCATCCAGACGATGACCAGCAGCCCGAGGGCGTAGGTGAGGTTGACGTCCGAGGCCGGCGGCGGCATGTACTCGGGGTGGTGGCCGGTCGGGATGATCGACAGCCAGTTCGCGATCAGGATGAACAGGAACAGGCCCATCGCCAACGGCACCACGTAGGGCGCGGTGCGGATACCCATCGTGGATTCGACCTGCTCCTCGACCTGAGCGGTGACGGTCTCGAAGAACAACTGCACGCCGCCGGGCTTGCGTGCGTTGAGCTTGCGGCGCAGCAACAAGCCGAGAATAACGATGATCGCGCCCGCCACCAGGGTGCCGGTGATCGTGTCGCCGTTGAGCGTGACGCCGAAGACATGCCACTCGATATGCTCGCCGACATTGACGTTGATGGCGTCGATGTGTGTACCCATTGAGCTACCTGCTCCCGTCATGCTGTGGGCCGCAGGGTACGGAAGACCGGCACGGCGGCACCGATCAGCATCAGGATCTGGAATACAGCCAGGCCGACGAAGACCCCGAGCCCATCAGGGCGGAGCCAGAAGCCGATACCGGCAGCGATCAGGGTGATCGTGCCCAGCCGCGCCAGTACGCCGTGGCGGAACTGCTTGCGGCCCATGGCGACATCAGCGGCGTAACGAACGACCGACGTCTGCAGCATGTGATTGTTCAACGCACCGAGGCCGAGGCCGAGAAACCCGAACACACCCATCAGCGGGTGCCCTGCCACCGAGAGCACGATGATCGCGATGACGCCCAGCAGGACACTCAACAGCGCCGCTCTGCGCAGGTTCGCAGCTGCGGACACCGGGGTGAGGACGGCCGGTTCCACGTGAGTCGCCTCCAGTCATTTCAGGACGGTTCGAATTTGGACGACAGCAAAGGCAACGGCACCTACGATGCCGAGGACCATGCCCGTGAGAAGAAAAACTGGTGTGGTCTTCAGTAGTCCGTCTACCCACCAGCCAAGACCGAGTCCCGCCGCCAGCACCAGCGCGGAGCCGGTGCCGATGCTGAGCAGGTTGGACCAGCGCAGGCCTTGTGAGCTTGGTGGAGGGCCACTGTCTGCCACCTTGTGCCTAGCGGAAGCTAGTTGCCAGGCGTTCGGTATCAGTCACAGGCCAACTCCTTGGTCGCAAAGTAGATACCGATGTGTTCGGCATGCCATCGGTGCGTCCCGAAATCGCTAACGGCCCGCCCCAGACGTGAAAAAGCTATCACAGCACACAGGTTTGACTTAACCCGGCCCAGCCCTCACCGAGTACCCGATTCAGCGCGCCGAGCTTGATGTCTGTACTGCGCGTTGAGCCCTGGGTCAGGACGTCCGACGAGCCACCGCAGCAATCTGACCATCGCGGTGCAGGCGCGGCAGCACCGAGACGACGATCCCTAGCAGCACACCACCGCTCAGCGTCCCTACCAGCACCCACGGCCCCCGGAAAATGGAGAAGCTCACCCCGCCGAACGCGAGCAGCGCCGTCCAGAAATACAGCAGCAGTACGGCCCGACGGTGGCTGTGGCCCATCTCGAGCAGTCGATGATGCAGATGCTGCTTGTCGGGGGCAAACGGCGACTGGCCCCGGATCACCCGGCGGATCACCGCGAGCACCAGGTCGACGAACGGGACGATGAGCACGGCTAGCGGAATCAGCAGCGGGAGCATCAGCGGGATCGACCCTGCCGCTCCTTGGAAGACCTGTGGGTCCGTACTCGTCGTTGCCGTGGTCGCGGCGGCCGAGAGCATCAGACCCACCAGCATCGAACCGGAGTCACCCATGAAGATACGGGCCGGGAAGAAGTTGTGCGGCAGGAACCCGATGCAGGCGCCCGCCAGCGCCGCCGTCAATAACGCCGGAGCGGCGACACCCAGGAAGTCCGCAGACGCGATGTGGTGGGAGAACAGGAAGAACGCCCCGGCTGCAATGGCCGAGACGCCTGCGGCCAGGCCGTCCAGTCCGTCGATGAAGTTGACGGCGTTGATCGTCAACACGGTCAGCACGATCGTGACCGGGATCGCCAAGTCGCGCCCGAGTGCCAGTGTCCCGTTGTCGCCCCAGGGCACGTAGATCTCGGCGAGTTGGACGCCGCCGCGAGTGACCATGATCGCGGTCGCCAGCACCTGTCCGGCGAGTTTGGTCAGCGAGTCCAGTTCGTACTTGTCATCGATCACGCCTACCGCGCAAATGATCGCGCCAGCGATGAGGATCCAGGCAAGCTCCGGGCCGCTGCGGAATGCACTGCGCAGGGCAGGCAACCGGGCCGCAAGGAACAGCGCCATCGCGAAGCCGACGAACAGCGCCACTCCACCCATGCGGGGCGTCGCGACCGCGTGCACGTCCCGATCGCGCGGCCGAGCGACCGCACCGATCCCGATCGCGACCCGGCGGGCCAACGGCGTCAGGATGAACGTCACCGAGGCGGCCACCGAGCCGACGAGCACGTATTCCAGCGTGGGGTGATAGATGGCCACAGTCAGCCCGCGATGTCCGGTACGACCTCACGCAGCGCGTCCAGGTCCACCGCACCTGCCCGCAGCAGCTTGGGCACCTCCCCCGTGACATCCACGATGGTCGACGCGATCCCGGTCACGGCTTGACCACCGTCGAGGTACACGGCGACGTCGTTGCCCAATTGCAGTTGCGCCTGCTCGGCCGTCAGCGCCGCGGCCTGGCCGGTGCGGTTGGCGCTGGATACGGCCAGCGGTCCGGTCAATTCGAGCAGTTCGATCGCGACAGGGTGCAATGGCATGCGCACCGCGACGGTGCCCCGGGTATCGCCCAGATCCCATGCCAGCGACGGCGCATGCTCGATCACCAGGGTCAGCCCGCCCGGCCAGAACGCCTCGATCAGATCCCGGGTGCGCCGGTCGACGGAGGTGACAAGACCGTCGATCGTGGTCCATGAGCCGACCAGGACGGGCACCGGCATGTCACGTCCGCGCCCCTTGGCCGCGAGCAGCGCCGCGACCGCAGCGGAGTCGAACGCGTCGGCACCGATGCCGTACACCGTGTCCGTCGGCAGGACGACCAATTCACCCCCCGCAAGGCAGTGCGCGGCCGATGCCAACGCCGCGGTCCGGACGGACGCGTCGTTGCAGTTGTAGAAAAGGGCCACGTGCGTATCCTGCCCTACCCGCTCAGCGCCGCACGGCGGTCACGTAGCGCGGCCGGCCGGCCAGGTCGCGATGATCGGCGATATCCGTCCAGTCGGCGCCTGCGTGCAGCAACGCCGGCAACGTTTGGCCGTGGCTGTCGTTGTGCTCGATGGCAAGCACTCCTCCGGAGCCCAGTAACATCGCGGCGCGCGATATCACGGCCGGCATGAGCGCCAGTCCGTCAACTCCTGCGAACACCGCCTCGGCCGGATCAGCCAAGACCTCGGCATCCACAGCGGTGGTCAGTGGAACGTACGGCGGATTGCTGACGACGACGTCGACCGCCCCACACAGGTCGGTCAGCAAATCGTTGTCGGTGACATCGCCGGCGACCACTTCGATGCGGCTCCCGACTGCGTTGCGGCGGAGCCAGATCAAGGCCTGCGCCGACATCTCGACGGCGACGACCCGAGCATGCGGCGCCTCGTGAGCGATCGCGAGTGCGAGCGCGCCAGAGCCGGCGCAGAGGTCGACGGCGATCGGCGCGGCCGCCGCGGCCAGGACCGGCAGGACGGCGTCGATCAGCAGTTCGGTCTCCGGACGCGGGATGAAGACTCCCGGGCCGACGGCCAACTCCAAGTACCGGAACGGCGCAGTGCCGGCGATGTGCTGCAACGGTTCCCGAGCAGCCCGACGTTCGATGAGTCCGGCGAAACCCGCCGCCGCGCCGCCGGGCACCGCGGTGCGTGTGATCAGGGCTGAGCGGGTAACCCCCAGGCAGTGGGCCAGCAGCAGTTCGGCATCCACCCGCGGCGAGGCGATGCCGGCCGCGGCAAGCCGGTCGGTCGCGGTGATCAACAGCGCCGAAACGTCGATTCCAGACACTTCAGCTCTGTCGATCACGGGATCACTCGGTGTCGCCGGCGAGCATGGCCTCAGTGTCCGCTCTCGTCAGCGCGTCGATCACGTCGTCCAGAGCCCCGTCCAAAACCTGGTCCAGGTTGTAGGCCTTGAAGCCGACGCGGTGGTCACTGATCCGGTTCTCGGCGAAGTTGTAGGTGCGTACCCGTTCGGAGCGGTCGACGGTGCGGACTTGCGAACGGCGAGCCGAGGACGCAGCGGCGTCAGCCTGCTCCTGGGCCGCCGACAGCAGCCGGGCGCGCAGCACCCGCATGCCCGCTTCCCGGTTCTGCAGTTGGCTCTTCTCGTTCTGCATCGACACGACGGTACCGGTCGGGACGTGGGTGATCCGGACGGCCGAATCGGTCGTGTTGACGCTCTGACCGCCCGGCCCGGAGGACCGGTAGACGTCGATACGCAAGTCATTCGGGTCGATGTCGATCTCGACGTCCTCGGCCTCGGGCAGCACCAGTACGCCTGCCGCCGACGTGTGGATCCGGCCCTGGGACTCGGTAGCCGGTACCCGCTGCACCCGGTGCACGCCACCCTCGTACTTGAGCTTCGCCCAGACCTGGTCGTCCACCTTGCGCGCTCGGACCGCCACCGTGGCCGACTTCTTGCCACCGAGGTCGGTGGGCTGATCGTCCAGCACCTCGGTGATCCAGCCCTGCCGCTCGGCGTAGCGCAGGTACATGCGCAGCAGGTCACCGGCGAACAGCGCGGACTCGTCGCCGCCCTCACCCGCCTTGACCTCCAGGATGACGTCCTTGCTGTCGTTGGGATCCTTGGGCAGCAGCAGCTCGCGCAACCGGTCCTCGAGCTCGGCGATGCGGGCGGTGAGTGCCTGAGCTTCGGCCGCGAACGACTCGTCCTCGGCGGCCAGCTCATGGGCCGCCTCAAGGTTTTCGTGCACGCTGTCCAGTTCGTTCGCGGCGGCGATGATAGGGGCCAGGCCGGCAAACCGTCGCCCCAGCGTGCGAGCCCGGCTCTGGTCAGAGTGCACGGCCGGGTCGGACAGTTCCCGCTCGACGTCCGCGTACTCAGCCCGCAGTTCGGGCAACTTGCCGCCCAGACCCCGTAGCTCCCTCATTACCGTCCCGCTCCCTTCGACTTTGACCTCGTCATCGGTGTGATCAGGCCCGAATCACACCGATGGCGGGGTCAAAGCGGTGCCGGACATGAAAACGACGCCCGGCGCCCGCACACCACTGACGTGGGTACGGACGGCCGAGCGCCGTCGGGGTAGCTAGGAGTTACGGACGCGCTTGCCGAACCGCTTCTCGAACTTGTCGACGCGGCCGCCGACGTCCATGATCTTCTGCTTGCC
>JBDTDN010000222.1:0-3491 GCA_039923055.1 Jatrophihabitantaceae bacterium | reverse complement strand
ACGTTGGTCGTCGCGAAGTAGCGATGCAATCGAAAAGCCAGTTCCTGGCACCGGTCCACCTCAGCCCGCGCACCGAGCGCAGCACCGAACAAGGACCGGATCGAACCCAGCAGCTCGGTGATCTCGGCGCGGAACGGCGCAGGCGCAGCCCGTGCGTCGTCCGGCAGCCGAGCACGGATCGCATCGGCGAGGCGTCCGAAGGCCGTCTTCTCCTCATCGTGCTCAACCAGCAGCTCGCGAGCGAAACTGTGCAGGTCGTCATCCTGCTCGTAGCGCCACCTCGGCCCTCGACGGTCGACCGACACCATCCCGCGAGCAGCCAGTTCGCGAAGGATCCGCACCACCCGCAGGGGGGCAATCGGGCCACCAGAGACGACCTCACGGACCAGCGGCAGCCCGACGGGACCGTCGAGTACGCCGAACCGGCGAAACACCGCCGCTTCGTCGTCGTCGAGCAGCGCGTAGCTGCTACGGGCGATCGCGCGCAGTCCCTCCTCCTCGAGCCTGGTGGGACCGCTCAGGTGATCGAGCAGATCGCCCACCGGCATTGCGGCCAACTGGGCGGCAACAAGTTCCAGTGCCAACGGCACTCCGCCACAGCGGCGACATAGGGCGATCAGGTGCGGGGCGACGCTGTCGTCCAGCGCGAGATCACCACCGGCCTCGCGGACCCGGTCCACCAGCAGGCGCACCTGGCTATTTTCGATCAGATCGCTGCCGGCGACCGGCGCCGGCAGCGGATCGACGGCGAGCAGCTGTTCTCCCTCGACCGACAGCGGGACCCGGCTGGTGGCTAGCACGGTCAGTGACGGGACGCGCGCCAGCAGGCCCGTCACCAACGACGCGACCCCGTCGACCACGCTCTCGCAGCCGTCGAGCACAAGCAGCACCCTGCCCAAGGGAGCCAGGTGATCGGCGAGCACAGCCTCCGGGCCACCGGCGCCAAGAGCCACCCCGATGGTCATGGCGACGCTCGCAGCAACCAACTCGTCCTGCACCACTTGCGCCAACGGCACCCACAGCCGTCCACCGGCGAAGTCACCGCAGCGAGTGGCGGCACGCAGGGCCAGCCGCGATTTGCCCACCCCACCCTTTCCGGTCAGTGTCGTCAGCCCGGTCGTCGCGAGTGAGTTCGTCAAGGCCGCAAGCTCGCCCTCCCGGCCGACGAACGAGGAGGTGACCGCCGGGACCCGTGCGGCCGTGGGGCCGGGTTGATCCTTGAGCGCTTGCAGGTACACCTCGACGGTCTCCGCGCTGGGGTCGATGCCCAACTGCTCGCCGAGCAGGGTCCGGCACTGCTCGTAGGCCCGCACGGCACCGGCCCGGTCACCCGCCCGGTCCAGGGCTGCGATCAGCGCACGGTGGGTGCTTTCGTCGAACGGGTACGCCTCTACCGCCCGGTGCGCGCTCGAGATCGCATCGTGATGGTGCCCGAGCATTCCCGACGCCTGGACCACCAGCTGAACTGCGCGCAACGCGTTCGCATCGACGGCTCGACGGTGGGGGGCCAGCCAGTCGGCCTCCTCGCCGGGCAGCAGTTGATCACCGCTGAACTGCGACACAGGTGCTGCCAGTTCGACGACCTGCTGGTGGCGTCCCTGCTCGAGCAGTGCCGCCGCCCGCTGAACCTGATCCGCACCGCAGTCGACGTCGACTTCCACCCCATCGGCCAGGCAGTAGCCGGAGGGCGTCGTCGCTATCAGGCGCTGATCACCACCGCCGATGGGGGCGCAGGCCAAGCGCAGTCCACGCACCACCCCGCGCAGACCTACTGTCCAGGTCGGCGGCAACTGCTCACCCCAGATGACGCGCGCAAGGGCGTCGGCAGCGACGGGCCTTCTGGCCAGCGCGAGCGCAGCCAGCGCCACCAAGGCGCGACGGCCACCCAACTCGTGGCCGCGTACCGCCGCGTCGCTGGTGCAGACGGCCACCGTGCCGAGCAGATCGACCCTCATGCTCATGAGATTAGAAGGGTCGAGTGGTGCCGGAAATACGTAACCTTCGAATGATCATTACGTAGTTGGAAGTCGATCACAGGGCCTGTGGGAGCTCCCTGCGCGTGGAGACCCCGAGCTTGCCGTACGCGTTCGACAGGTGCGTCGAGACGGTGCGAATCGAGATAGCCAACTCGGCAGCGATCTGCGCGTCCGTCCGACCCGCAGCGGCAAGCACCGCGACCTGTTGCTCGCGTGCGGTGAGCAGTCCACCCCCCTGGGGGGCGATCCACGGGATGCGCGCGCCTTCGCACCGGGCATGCAGCGTGATCCCGCGCGCCATGCTGGCGGCTGCCGATGTGGCGTCGCCGCTACCTCGATGGGCCGTACCCGCTGCGTAGGCTGCCTCGGCGGCCAACAGCATGGCACCCAAGTCCTCGAACCGCGCGCACACCGCGTCGAGGCGAACTCCGTCGGCGGCCGCGCGGGCGGAGCCATGGTCGGACATGACCGCAAACATCGGTCCCTGCACGCGCTCGGCGCAGCGCCGCAGCAGATTGGCCGACGTCGGGCCTCCGCCGTAGCGCACCGCGGCGTGTGCGGCGATCGACGCGAGCCCCCACGAACCGTTCTGCTCAGCTGCCTCCGCTGTCCGCACTGCCTGCTCGATCGCCTCGTCGACGTGCCCACGCGCTGCCAGGACAGCTGCCTCTGCCAGCGCCCAGTCGTCCTCGAACAGCCGGAACACTGGCGCGCCCCCGCCGCTGCGCAGCGCTCGCTCGGCCTGCTCGACTGCACCGCAGTACGCGACGCCCTGTGCAAGCAGAGCCAGGTTGTAGCGCAGGAACAGCCGGTCGAAGTCGTTGAGCGAGGCGACCGCGATGCGTAGGTAGCGCGCCGCCGTCCGCACCTGACCCCGCGCCAAGGCTAGGACGCCAAGCGCGGATGCACCACGCGGGCCCATCCACGAATCGTCCTCGGCCAGACCGCGGTCGTAGAGCGCCTTGGCGATCGTCTCGGACTCGCTGAACCGGCCGGCGCCGGTCAGCCCGATGGACCGGGCCACCGCCAGTGTGCCGATCACATAGGGCAGCCGGTCGCGAACCCGTTCAGCGATCGGTTCAGCCTGCCCAGACACCGGATCCGAGGTGCTCGTACTTCCCTGGAAGTGCGAGCCGGCAATGAGTGCCATGGCGGCGAGGGCCCGCGCGACATCGTCACCGGACTGATCGAACAGCTGCGCCGCCAACCCGAGACCCTCGGTGAGGCGGCCGTCGAAGATGAGCGCCTGCGCGTGAATCCCCTGCAGTTGCTCGACGTTCTGCGCCGACTCGGCAGCCAACCGACTGATCATCGCCGCCGGTTCGCTCAAGTGACCGCCCTGCGTCAGGACGAACGCATAGACCGAGGCGAACTCGCTCCGCTGCTCCGGGGTCAAGCCAGCCGCGGCCAGAGCGTCGAGCACCCGCTGCGCCTGCTTGACCTGCCCGGCCATCGTCAACAGCGACGCGAGCAGAATCTGCGCGTCGGCGCCGCCACCGGAGTCGACGGCGGCGC
>JBDTDN010000221.1:0-6163 GCA_039923055.1 Jatrophihabitantaceae bacterium | reverse complement strand
AAGCGCACCGTCATCGAACTGCAGGTCGAGGAGATCGGTCCGTCGCTGAAGTACGCGTCGGCGAAGGTCAACCGTACCCAGCGCGGGTCCTCCAGTGGCGGCGGCTTCGGCTCCGGTGGTTCGGATGCCGGCGGTGGTGGCGGTGCTGGTGCGCCAGCCGACGATCCATGGGGTTCTGCCCCTGCGGCCGGGAGCAGCGGCGGCGGGTTCACCGACGAGCCCCCCTTCTAACTCAATCGTCCCCGATCTTGATACGTGGTGGTCGCCATGGTGACCAGCAGATATCAAGATCCACTGAATACGACACGGAGTACCTGATATGCCCAAACCCCCGATCCGCAAGCCCAAGAAGAAGGCCAATCCCCTTCTCGCGGCCAAGATCACCTACATCGATTACAAGGACACGAACCTGCTGCGTAAGTTCGTCTCCGACCGCGGCAAGATCCGCGCTCGTCGCGTCACCGGTGTGACGTCCCAGCAGCAGCGCCAACTCGCCAAGGCAATCAAGAACGCCCGCGAGATGGCCCTGCTTCCGTACACCTCGACCGCACGCTGAACGGGGGAGAAAAAGTGAAGCTCATCCTCACCCGTGAGGTCGCCGGTCTCGGTCTGGCCGGGGACATCGTCGAGGTCGCTGACGGCTACGGCCGCAACTTCCTGGTGCCCCGCGGTGCGGCCATCGGCTGGTCCAAGGGCGCAGAGAAGCAGATCGTCCAGATCAAGCGCTCGCGCGATGCCCGCGAGGTTCGCGACCTAGGCCACGCGCGCGAGATCAAGGCGGACTTGGAGAAGCTGACGGTCTCCCTCGAGGCGCGTGCCGGTAAGGACGGCAAGCTGTTCGGTTCGGTCACCACGGCCGACGTCGCCGCAGCCGTCAAGAGTGCCGGTGGGCCGTTGCTGGACAAGAAGCGCATCCAGCTACCGGGCCACATCAAGACCGTCGGCTCGCACACCGTCACCGTCGATCTGCACCCGGACGTGGTGGCCTCGGTGCCGCTGAACGTGCAGGCCGTCTGAGCTCAGCCATCCCCCACCGGTCCGCCCGGTGATCACCAGAGCCGAACCGTCGAACGCTGACCGTTCGGCTCTGTTGATCTTGGTGGAAAAGTCGGCAGAAGGTTTCTTTTCTCCACAGGCGATGCGGGCGTGTCGGCCCGCAATCGGGGGTGCCCGGGTCGAGCGGCCCTTGTTGTCCACAGCCTCGTCCACCGGCTGTCTACAGGTTGTACGGCGATTCGCACAGCACCGTCCACAGCTGCGTCCACAGCTGCGATTGCGTGCATCGATGTGCACCTCTAGCGTCAGCGCTACCGCCACACAGTGAGTCACTAGACGCCCCCGACGGCATCGAAACGGAAATTGTCGGTGTCGCCCGGTACACCTATGTGCGTGGGCACGTCCGCGATCAGGTACCGGGAGGGCACGCGTCGATGACGCTGGCTAATGAGTCACGCACGGCCCCAGCGCACTCATCGGGCAACGGGGAGTACGACCGCACCCCGCCGCAGGCTATCGAGGCTGAGCAATCCGTGCTCGGCGCGATGATGCTGTCCAAGGACGCGATCGCCGACGTCGTCGAGGTCGTCCGGCCGGGGGACTTCTACCGTCCTGCACACCAACTGATCTACGACGCGGTGCTGGACCTGTACGCGCGCGGCGAGCCGGCCGACGCGGTGACGGTCTCGGCGGAACTGACCCACGCCGGTCAGTTGGCACGGGTCGGAGGTGCGCCGTACCTGCACACGCTGATCTCGATGGTGCCGACCGCGGCGAACGCCGGTTACTACGCACAGATCGTCGCCGAACGTGCGACGCTGCGCCGACTGGTCACCGCCGGTACCCGCATCGTGCAGATGGGTTACGACACCGCGTCCGGTTCGCAGGACGTCACCGGCAGCGTGGACGATGTCGTAGACCGCGCGCAGGCGGAGATCTACGAGGTCACCGAGCGGCGCACCAGCGAGGACTTCGTTCAGATCGAGACGCTGCTGGCGAGCACGCTGGATGAGATCGAGAAGATCTCCAGCACCGGGGGAATCGGCACCGGCATCCCGACCGGGTTCCAGCAGTTGGACGAATACACCAACGGGCTGCACCCCGGCCAGATGGTCGTCGTGGCCGGCCGCCCCGGCTCTGGGAAATCGACCCTCGCCTTGGATTTTGCGCGGTCGGCGGCGGTCAAGAACGGCAAGCCGACGGTGATCTTCTCGCTCGAGATGGGGCGGCTGGAGATCATGATGCGGCTGTTCTCGGCCGAGGCCGGGGTCGCGCTGCAGAACATGCGTTCGGGGCACATGAGCGATCAGGACTGGACCCGGCTGGCGCGACGCTCCTCCGAACTGGCCGAGGCGCCGCTGTTCATCGACGACAGCCCGAACCTGACGATGATGGAGATCCGCGCCAAGGCCAGGCGGCTGCGCCAGCGCCATGATCTGCAGCTGATCGTCATCGACTACCTGCAACTGATGACCAGCGGTAAGCGGGTCGAGTCGCGGCAGCAGGAGGTCAGCGAGTTCTCCCGCGCGACCAAGCTGTTGGCCAAGGAACTGGATCTGCCGGTTGTCGTACTGTCTCAGCTCAACCGTGGCCCGGAGCAGCGCACCGACAAGAAGCCGCTGCTCTCGGACCTTCGCGAATCGGGCAGCATCGAGCAGGATAGTGACATGGTGCTGCTGGTGCACCGGCCGGATCTGTACGAGCCGGAGACCGAGCGTGCGGGCGAGGCCGACCTGATCCTGGCCAAGCATCGCAACGGCCCAACTGCCACCGTCGCGGTCGCCTTCCAGGGCAGGTACAGCCGCTTCGCCGATATGCCCAGCTAGCTGTTTGCCGGCCCGCCGTCCAACTCGACTTGTTCGGCTGGGACGACCGGGGTACTACACGCACGATCATCACCGCGTACGCACTGGCGGCGGACCTCCCGCTGCTGCTGCGGCGTCTACCCGCGTACCAGCTCAAAGGCGGGTTAACGCGGAAGCGGAACTGCTGCACCGGGAGTTGCCTGGCTATTCCGCCCACAGCCGGTGCACCAAGAAGCTCGTTCCGGCGATTTGGTGACCGATTCCAGAAAGGTCCGCAAACAGATCGATCACCGGCACCGCACCATGTTGCCGATGATCTCGGTCGGTGCAGTGGGTAAGCGCTGCTGTGGCCGAGATCATCAAGCCCCTCGCGCTACCGCTGCGTCGGCTACTCGGTCAACGCCGGCGCACGTCACGGTGGTGGCACCATCATCGCTGCCGGCAGTGGCCCGGCGCAGCAGCAGGGGGGTGGCGAGTAGGAGCAGGCCGGCTGTGGCGATCGCCCAGCGCGGGCTGGTGAGGGCGGCGAGAAGCCCCCACAGCGCGGTGAGGGCGGCGATGCTTGCCGCGGTGGTGATCTTCCAGGCTGACAGGACGCGAACTAGCCGGTCGTCGTCTATGGCTTGGAGTCGGTAGGTGGCCATGACCGGGTTGAAGATGCTCGCACAGATGATCAGGCCCAGTTCGGTCGCCATGACGATCAGCAGGCCCGGAAGGCCCGGACGGACCAGCACGAGAGCGACGGGCCAGCAGGCGCGCAACCGCCCGAACACGACCAGCACGGCGGCGGTGCCGTAGCGGGCCGCGATGTGTCGGGCGAGTCGGGAGCCGATCAGGCCTCCGGCGCACGGCACGGCGAAGGCGAACCCGTACTGCCACGCTGAAAACCCGAGTTGACCGAGCATGAGGACCGCCAGTAGCGGCTCGCTGGCCATGATCAACCCGTTTACCAGCGCCACGTTGAGGAACAGGAACTTCAGTTGCCGGTGACGCAGGATGTAACGCCAGCCGTCAGCCAGCCCGGCGACACTCAGCCGCGATCGCGGGGCGGACGGCGGCGGTTCCCCTCGCCCGATAGCAACGATTCCAAGGGCGGACAGCAGGTAACTGGCCGCGTCGGCAACGACGGAGACGACTGGACCGAGTACCCCGATAGCTGCACCGCCGAGCGTCGGGCCGATGACGCTGGCGGACCAGTTCGTGGACTCGAGGCGGGAGTTGGCGACCAGCAACTCGGCCGGTTCGACCAGTGCCTTGAGGTACGCACCGCTGGCGGCGGTGAACGCGATGTTGGCGGCAGACACCACGATCGAGACGCAGATCAACTGAGCGAAGCTCAGCACACCCAGCGCGTACGTGATCGGGATAGAGGCCAGCGCCCCGAAGCGGGCCAGGTCCATCGCGATCATCACCGAGCGCTTGCGGCGGAACTCGACCCACGGACCCAGCGGCACTGCTACCAGCGCGCCAACAGCCAGACCAGAGGCGGACAAGGCCGATACCTGCACGGCACTGGCGTGCAGCACTCTGATCGCGATGTAGGAGAACGCGCCGAACCCCAGCCACGTCCCCGTAGGTGCTCACCGCATAGGCGCCCCACAGCCATCCGAATCGCCGGCCGAGCCTCGCGAAAGGCTGCACGTGCGCGCTCCCGTCCGGACTGATCGCGGCCAGGCGGCGTTGTCCGGAACCGAGGTAACCACGCGGGCACCGGGTTCAAACAGCCGACACACCGGCTGTTGCTGGGACGAAGTGTCGTCGGGCCAAGGTAATGACGACATCAACGTCATCGTCCTTGATGTGTGGCTGTGGCTGGTCGCGACCGCACGTCTCAGCGGGCGGGGACGAGGGTCGCGACTTCGACGGGTACCGAGGCAACTAGACGTTCTTGTGCTGCCTGAACCGCAACTGTAGTCCGCGGATGATCTTGCGCAGCGTGTGCAGGTCGTCCGTCAGTGGGGATCCTGCCGAACGCTGGGCGACGGCCTCGATGGGTTCGGAACGGGCCGGGATGCTTGGCGGGCGGCGATCGGGCCGAGTACCTGTTGCAGTGTGATGGTGCGTTCGGAGCGGCTGCGCCCGACGAAGCTGATCGTCCAATGGAACAAGGCCGAGATTCGGTTCTTGAAGCCGGTCAGGAAGACCAGATGGATGACCAGCCAGACCAGCCAGCCGAGAAAACCGCGTAACCGCAACGGTCCGACGCTGGCCACGGCGCGGTAGCGGGCCACCGTGGCGACACTGCCGAGGTCGCGGTACCGGAACGGGCGGCCGACGTCCTTGCCGTGCAGCTCCCGGGTGATCATCCGGCTAACGTATATGCCCTGCTGCATCGCGACCTCGGCCACGCCCGGCAGGTTGTCCAGGCTCATCATGTCGCCGATCGCGAAGACCTCGGGATGGCCGGGCAGCGTGCAATCGGGCTGCACCTTGATCCGACCACTACGGTCGGTCTCGGCACCGGACGCGTCGGCCAGCATTTTCGCGAGTGGCGACGCGGCGACGCCGGCGGCCCAGACCTTCGTACGCGCCGGGATCCGCGCCAGGGACGGGTCGTCGGACTTGGTGTCCACGCCGGTCGCATCCACACCCGTCACCATCACGTCGGTATGCACCTCCACGCCCAGGCGAAGCAACTCGCGCATCGCATACTTGGAGAGGTGATGCCCGAAGGCGGGCAGAACGTGCGGGCCGCCATCGACCAGCACGACGCGCGTGGTCCGCGTGTCGATGTGGCGGAACTGCCCGGGGAGCACACGGTGCGCCAACTCGGCGATCTGCCCGGCCATCTCGACGCCGGTAGCGCCGGCACCGACCACCACGAACGTCAACCACTCGTCGCGCACCTCGGGATCGGTCGCGACCTCGGCCATCTCGAACGCGCCGAAGATGCGAGCCCGCAACTCGAGCGCATCGTCGATGCTCTTCAGCCCCGGCGCGTAAACGGCGTACTCATCATGACCGAAGTAGGACTGGCCGGCACCGGCGGCAACGATCAGGCTGTCGTAGGGCGTGACCAGGGTGTGGCCCAGGATCGTTGCGGTAACAGTACGGGCCTGTAGGTCAATGTCGGCGACCTCGCCCAGCCGCACGTTCAGCCGCTTGTGCCGCTTCAGCACGTCCCGTGTGGTCGGTGCGATCTCGCCTTGGGAGAGCACACCGGTCGCCACTTGGTACAGCAGCGGCTGGAACAGGTGCGAGGTGGTGCGGTCGATCATCGTGATCTGGACGTCGCGAGCGTGCTTGAGGGCCATCGCGGCGAATAGCCCGCCGAATCCGGATCCAATGATCACCACACGATGCAGGTTGTCGTCCATGGCTCCAGCATGTCCTATTCGTACTGGTGTGGACGAGCGCCGGTG
>JBDTDN010000220.1:0-5627 GCA_039923055.1 Jatrophihabitantaceae bacterium | reverse complement strand
GCTCAGCTGGGCCGGAGCAGTTGTTCGGCGACGGCCGCGGGCACCAGTTCGTGACGACTGAACGCGCGGGTGAAGCGCCCACCGCCGGCCGTCAATGCGCGCAGGGTGATCACGTAACGGACCAGTTCGGCCTCGGGAACCTCGGCATGGATCGCGGTGCGCTCCATGCCGGGCGGCGCGGTGGGGTCCGCCTCGGTGCCGTGCACGTGGCCGCGACGGGTGGACAGGTCCGCCAGCACCGCCCCGACGTAGGAATCCGCCACGGTGATGTGCACCGTTGCGATCGGCTCCAGCAGCGCTGGCTTCGCGCCGCCCGCCGCGTCCTTGACTGCGAGCGCGCCGGCGAGCTGGAACGCCGCGTCGGAGGAGTCGACGCTGTGCGCCTTGCCGTCCACGAGCGTCACCTGCACGTCGACGATCCGGACGTGGTCGTCCAAGCCACGCTCCAGTTGCGCGCGGACGCCCTTCTCCACGGACGCGATGAAGTGCGACGGCACCGACCCGCCGACGACCTTGACCGCGAACTGCACACCCGCGCCGCGCGGCAAGGGAGCCACCAGGACGTCGCAGACCGCGAACTGTCCGTGGCCACCGGACTGCTTCACCAACCGCCCGTGGCCGCGTGCCTGAGTCGTGAAGGTCTGCTGCAGCGCGATCCTCAGCGGTTCGGTCGCCACCCGCGCCCCGGTCGCGCGCAGCCGTTCGAGCACGACCTCGGTATGTGCCTCACCAAGACACCAGAGCACCAATTGGCCGGTGTCGGGGTGTCGCTCGACCCGCACCGTCGGATCGCCGGTCGTCAACCGCCCCAATGCCTTGGCGAGGGCATCCTCATCGGCTCTGGTGGCTGCCTGCACCGCGATCGGCAGCAGCGGTTCGGGCAGATCCCACGGGGCGATCAGCAACGGAAGGTCCTTTGCGGAAACGGTGTCCCCGGTCTCGGCCGCACCGAACCGGCTGATCGCGCAGATGTCGCCGGCCAGCATCCGCTCGACCGGACGCAGGCTCGCGCCGAGCGGTGAATACAGTTGGCCGACCATTTCGTCGACGTCGTGGTCCGGATGCCCGCGCGCTGCACCACCGTGGCCGGAGATGTGCACGGCAGCGTCGGCAGTAAGCGTGCCGGAGAAGATCCGCAGTACCGACAGTCGCCCGAGATAGGGATCGACCGAGGTACGTACGACCTCGGCCAGTAGCGGCCCGCCAGGGTCGCAGTTCAAGATCGGCATGTTCGCCCCGTACAGCGGCATGACCTGCGGTGCGTCCAGTTCCGTGGGCGATGGGAAACCGCCGGAGAGCACCTCGAGCACTTCGGCCAGCCCCAACCCGGTCAGCGCACACGCTGGGAGCACGGGGTAGAACGTGCCGCGTGCGACGGCGGTCTCCAGATCGTCGATCAGCACGTCCAGTCCGATCTGTTCGCCGGCCAAATAGCGATCCAGCAGCGACTCGTCCTCGCTGTTGTCGATGATCGCCTCGATCAGTGCGATGCGGTCGGCCTCCACGTCCACCTGAGGCCCGAGTGGAGCCTCTGTCGGCGGGAACCCGGCGCTGTAGTCGGAGACGGTCGAGGTCAGCAGCCCGATCAGCCGGTTCGGCAGCCGCTCGGATCCGGGCGGAATCACGTAGAGCGGCAGGACCAACTGCCCGTCGTGCCCGCCGAACACCCGTTGGCACGCCGCCACCGTGGCGGCGAAGTCGGCGCGGGGTACGTCCAACTTGGTGATCACGACGGCCCGGGGCATCCCGATCGCGGCGCACTCCTCCCACAACGAAACGGTGATCGGGTCAATCGGATCGGTGGCTGACACGACGAACAATGCAGCGTCGGCCGCACGCAACCCGGCCCGCAATTCACCTGCGAAGTCGGGGTATCCAGGCGTGTCGAGCAGATTGACGATCACGCCGTCCCAACGCAACGGGCAGATCGACAACGACACCGACCGCTGCTGTGCGATCTCGATCGGATCATGATCGCTGACCGTCGTCCCGTCGGGAACGGTGCCGGCCCGCGCGATCGCGTCGGTCGCCGCCAGCAATGCCTCCACGAGCGTGGTCTTGCCGTTGCCGGAGTGTCCGACCAGCGCAACATTGCGGATCTTCTCGGGACGGTCTGCGGTGTCGATCGAGGTTGTCGCCGTGCGGGCACCGGCCTTCTTCGTCGACATGCCTGCCTCTCACCCGGCCCGCCGCGTACAGGCCGTCTTCGCATTCGACACCCAAACCGTGCGGCGCGACAAGCGATCGGCACAGATCAGTCCGAGCGTGCCCGACGTCGGCCGGTATCGTTGACGAGTGTTCACCGCCCGATTACGCATCCTGTTCACCAGACTGCTGAATCCCTTGGGCAACGGCCTGGCCCGGGTGGGCGTGACGCCGAACGCGATCACCATCGTGGGAACGATCGGGGCGGTCGCGAGCGCGTTGATCTTCTTCACCCGCGGAGACTGGATGACCGGCACCCTGCTCATCTGGGGCTTCGTGATGCTGGACATGCTCGACGGTCTGGTGGCACGAGTCAGCGGTAAGAGTTCGAAGTTCGGGGCGGTGCTCGACTCGACCTGCGACCGGTTCGCCGACGCTGCGGTCTTCGGATCCATCGGCTGGTACTTCGCATTGCACGGCCAGAAGTGGATGCTGCTGGGCGCCCTGCTCTGCCTGGTACTCGGGACGATCACGTCCTATATCCGCGCCCGTGCCGAGGCGGCCGGCTTCACCTGCAACGTCGGCATCGCCGAGCGCACCGATCGGCTGATCATCGTGCTGGTCGGCACCGGACTGTCCGGCGACCCGCTGCACGTGCCGTATCTGCAGGCCATCGCGGTCTGGTTCCTGGTCGGGGCATCGACGATCACGGTCGGGCAACGCTTCGCGACGGTCTACCGCCAGGCCAAGCTGGCCGAGTCGGTGCAGGCCTGATGTTTGAGCGGGCCCGCGCAAGTGCGGTGGACCTGGGTTACGCGGCCGGGTGGAGCGTCGTCAAATCAGCGCCGGCCGGGATGTCCGCGCGGGCATTCCGCGCCGTTGCCGATGCCGCGGTGGTCCGCAACGGCGGCGGGATCCGTCAGCTGCGCAAGAACCTGCGGCGGGTGGTCGGGCCGTCGGTGTCTGAGTTGCGGATGGACCAGATCGTCGGCGATGCGATGCGGTCCTACTCGCGGTACTGGCTGGAGACGTTCCGGCTGCCGAAGCTGGATCTGCGCGCCGTCGCAACCGAGACCGACGCGAACATGACCGGCCAGGGCACGCTCACGGCCGCGATCGAGGCGGGCAAGGGCGCCGTGCTTGCCCTGCCGCACTCAGGAAACTGGGACGTCGCCGGGGTTTGGCTCGTCGATCAGCACGGTCCGTTCACGACGGTCGCCGAACGTCTCAAGCCTGACTCGCTGTTCGACCGCTTCGTCGCGTTCCGCGAGAGCCTGGGCATGGAGGTGATCGCGCTGACGGGCGGCCAGCGACCACCGGTCGATGTGCTCAGTGAGCGACTGCGCGCCGGTGGCGTCGTGTGTCTGCTCGCCGACCGTGACCTGTCCCGTAACGGTATTGCTGTCGACTTCTTCGGCGAACCGACCCGGATGCCCGGCGGACCGGCGCTCCTCGCGGCGACCACCGGTGCTGCGCTGCTGCCCGTCCACTGCTGGTACCAGGGCGATTCGTGGGGGATGAGCGTGCATTCCGCGGTGCAGTTGCCCGACGCCGGGCTTCGCGATCAGGTCGCGGCCGGAACGCAGGCGCTGGCCGACACCTTTGCCACGAACATCGCCGAGCACCCTGCGGACTGGCACATGCTGCAACGGTTGTGGCTGGCCGACCTACCGCCTCGGCTCGGGAAACAGCCGGAGCCCGCCTGATGCGGATAGGCATCGTCTGCCCGTACTCGTGGGAGATTCCCGGTGGCGTCCAGGCGCATGTGCGTGACCTCGCCGAGCAGCTGATCGAACTCGGTCACACAGTTTCGGTCCTGGCGCCCGGCGACGAAGACCTGCCCGACCTGCCGCCGTACGTCGTGACAGCCGGCAAGACCGTCTCCATTCCGTACAACGGCTCGGTAGCGCGCGTGCAGTTCGGGCTGGTCGCCGCGGCCCGGGTCCGGCGCTGGCTGCGCGATGGCGCCTTCGACGTGGTGCACGTGCACGAACCGGCGGCAGCGAGTCTGTCCTTGCTGGCGTGCATGATTCATGACGGCCCACTCGTGGCTACGTTCCACATGGCGCTGACGCGGTCGCGATTCTTGGCGATGTTCGACAACGTGCTGCAGCCGTTCTTCGAGAAGCTGAGCGGACGGATCGCGGTGTCGCCCGCCGCTCGCAAGGTCATCGTGGAGCACCTCGGCGCCGACGCGGTCGTGATCCCGAACGGGGTCGCCGTCTCGCATTTCTGTTCGGCCGAGCCGCTGCCGGGCTACCCGCGCAGCGGCCCGACGATCGGCTTCATCGGGCGCTATGACGAGGCTCGTAAGGGAATGGACGTCCTGGTCGGTGCCGTGGCCCTGCTCGCCCCGTCCCGTCCGGACCTCCGCGTGCTGGTGGTCGGCCGCGGCGATGCGGACGAATTCCGTGCCGGGTTGCCACCAGAGGTGGGCGATCGTATCGACCTGCTCGGGCAGGTCAGCGACCAGGACAAGGCCCGTATGCTCCGCAGCGTTGACATCTACTGCGCGCCGAACACCGGGCAGGAGAGCTTCGGCGTGATCCTGCTTGAGGCGATGGCGGCCCGGACGGCGATCGTGGCCAGCGACCTGGACGCGTTCCGAAGGGTCTTGGGTGGAGGCGTAGCCGGTCGACTGTTCCCCGTCGGCGATTCGGCGGCACTGGCCGCGGCACTCGACAACCTGCTCGATGACCGTGCGCAGCGCGAGAGCCTCATTGTCGCTGGCACCAGGGTCGTCGCTCCGTACGACTGGGCGATCGTGACGCTCGAGGTGCTGCGCGTGTACGAGTTGGCGATCGCCGGTTCCGGTAACAGCTAGAGTCGACCAGCGTGCTCCCCGTCGGTTGGTTGGTGTTCGCGGTTGTCGTGGCCGCGTTCTTGTCGATGTGGGTGACCTTCACGCTCACCCGCCTTGATCGTCTCCATGCCAGGGTGGACGCTGCAGGCGCTGCACTCGATGCCCAACTCGTCCGACGCGCGGCTGCCCTGCTCCACGCTGCTGAAGCGCCCGACAGCGGCTTGGATCCGCAGCTACGAATTGACTGTGAATCGGTCGCCAAGGCCGCGTTGAACACTGCCGACGACAGCCAGCGGCAGGCACTGGAAAATGCCGTCGGACGTACGCTGGCTGACGTTGCCGCACGTGGCGCAGGTCTGCGCGCCGAGGCCGTGGCTGAGTTGCGAGAGGGGGCCGCACGGGTGCAGGTGGCGCGTCGGTTCTTCAACGACGCGGTGCGCGACACACGCTCGCTGCGGACCCGCCGAATGCCCCGACTGCTCAGACTCGCCGGGCGCCGGGCAATGCCAGAGTTCTTCGACATCGATGACACGATCGCGGTACCGGCGCTTCAGCACGGCACTGGAAGCCCCGATGCAACCGAGCCCGACACGTAGGTCAGGCAGCGATCAGTTCGCGATCCGCTAGTAACCACTCAGTGAGGAATGGGTAATGACGTTCTCGTCCCGCATGCTGCAGG
>JBDTDN010000219.1:0-3212 GCA_039923055.1 Jatrophihabitantaceae bacterium | reverse complement strand
CGCAAGTTCATCATCGCCGACACCCCTGGCCATATCCAGTACACGCGGAACATGGTCACCGGCGCCTCGACGGCCGACGCAGCCCTGATCCTGATCGATGCCCGTAACGGGGTGCTGGAGCAGTCCCGTCGGCACGCGTTCCTGGCCTCTTTGCTGGGTATCCCGCACCTGATCGTCTGCGTCAACAAGATGGACCTGGTGGACTTCTCGCAAGAACGGTTCGAGGCGATCCGCGAGGACTTCCGGCGGTTTGCGATCAAGCTTGAGGTGAACGACCTGACGTTCATCCCGATGTCCGCGCTCGGCGGCGACAACGTCGTCACCCGCAGCGAGAACATGCGGTGGTACACCGGCGTCGCCCTGCTCTCGCACCTGGAGGAACTGCACGTCGCGAGCGACCGGAACCTGATCGACGCGCGCTTCCCGGTGCAGTACGTCATCCGCCCGCAGGACGACGCATGGCACGACTTTCGCGGTTATGCCGGCACGATCGCCGGCGGTGTGTTCAAGGCCGGCGACGAAGTCACTGTCCTGCCCTCAGGCTTCTCCACCACCGTTGAGGCCGTGTGGGGCCCGGGCGGGCAGAAACTGGATGAGGCGTTCGCCGGGCAGGCCGTCACGATCGAATTGGTCGATGACATCGATATCGCGCGAGGCGACCTGATCGCCCGTCCCGCGAACCGCCCGCACACCGGCCAGGACATCGACGCGATGATCTGCTGGTTCAACTCTGACACCGCCCTGACCCCGGGCGCCACGTACACAGTCCTGCACACCACCCGCTCCACCCGCGCATCGGTCAAGTCGCTGGACTACCGACTGGACATCAACACCCTGCACCGCGACGAGGGCGCCGACGCGCTGACACTGAACGAGATCGGCCGGGTCCGGCTCCGCACCCAGACCCCGCTGCAGTTCGACCCGTACCGCCGCAACCGTGACACCGGCAGCTTCATCCTGATCGACGAGGTCACCAACAACACGGTCGCCGCAGGCATGATCACCGGCGCTTCGCAGAACGAGTCGAACGTCGTCTGGCACTCCGGGGCGCTCACGCGTGCGCAGCGAGCAACGACCGGACTGACGGTCTGGCTGACGGGACTGTCCGGCTCCGGCAAGTCCAGCATCGCGGTCGAGTTGGAGCGCCGGCTGGTTGCCTCCGGCCGCCCGGCGTACCTGCTGGATGGGGACAACCTGCGGCACGGCCTCAACAACGACCTTGGCTTCAGCGCCGACGATCGCACCGAGAACGGCCGACGCGTCACCCAGGTCGCCAAACTGATGGCCGACGCAGGGGTGATCTCGATCGTCTCGCTCGTCAGTCCGTACCGCGCCGATCGCGACGCCGCGCGGAGAACCCACGACGAGGCGGATCTGCCGTTCCTGGAGATCTTCGTCGACACGCCATTGGAGGTCTGCGAGCAGCGCGATCCCAAGGGCATGTACGCCAAGGCCCGTGCCGGCGAGATCCCCGACTTCACCGGCATCAGTGCACCGTACGAGGCACCCCAGGCCCCGGACCTGCTGCTGCGCCCGGCCGACGGCGACGTCGCCGCCCTTGCCGCCATCATCTTCGACCGCATCGAACGCATCAGTTGACGCTCACCGACGCCCGACTGGCCGCCACGCTGGCCCAGTCGGCGGGCGAGTTACTGCTGGCGCTGCGGTCATCCTCCGCACTCAGTGGCAAGGCGCTGTCCGATCATGGCGATCGGGTATCCGATGATCTGCTACTGGCCGAACTGGCCAAGGCTCGACCCGGCGATGCGGTGCTGTCAGAGGAGTCCGTCGACTCGCCCGCGCGTCTGACGTCTGACCGGGTGTGGATCATCGACCCGCTGGATGGCAGCCGAGAGTACGGGCTGCGGGACCGGAGCGACTGGGCCGTGCACGTCGCCCTGTGGGAACGCGATCACGGCATCACCGCCGCCGCCGTCGCCCAACCTGATCTGGGCGCGGTGTACGCGACCGACACGATCGCGGCGTCCAACGTCCACCATGTGTCAGAAAGCTTCTCCGATCGGCCGCTGATCCTGGTCAGCGACAGCCGACCGCCGGCGTTCGCCGCCGCCGTCGCCATCGCCGTCCACGGCGAACTACGGCCGATGGGCTCGGCCGGGGCCAAGGCAATGGCGGTCGTGCGCGGCGAGGCCGATGCCTACCTGCACGCGGGCGGCCAGTGGGAATGGGACTCGGCGGCGCCGGTCGGCGTTGTGCTGGCGGTTGGACTGCACGCGACCCGCATCGACGGGTCGCCGTTGCACTACAACAGCCCGCGCCCGTACCTACCTGATCTGCTCATCTGCCGGCGCGACCTCTCGGCGGCGCTGCTCGCCGCTATCGTCGAAGCCACTACGCCACGACCCTGAGCGCACTGGAACCGTCGGGCAGTCGGCGGACCTCGATGCGCTCGGCTATGCGGTCTTTGAGTTCGGCGACGTGACTGACGATGCCGACGACCCGCCCGTGATCGCGCAGATCGTCGATCACACTCATAACCTGATCCAGCGTGTCGGCATCCAAGCTGCCGAATCCCTCGTCGATGAACAGCGTGTCAAGGTCGACGCCGCCCGCCTCGGCCTTCACGACGTCGGCCAGGCCCAAGGCCAGCGCCAGGGACGTGTAGAACGTCTCGCCACCGGACAGCGACCGGGTGCTGCGCTGCTCGCCGGTGTGCCTGTCCAGGACCTCCAGGGTGAGCCCCGAGCGGGCCGACGCTGTGGCACCCTCGTCCACACGAATGAGTTCATACCGCCCGCTGGAGACGCTGCCCAGCCGGATGTTCGCAGCACGGACGACCTGTTCAAACCAGTGCCGCAGCACGTAGGTCGTCAACGCGACGCGACGCTGTCCGGACACACCCTTGGCCAATCGGGCGAGGTACACCACTGGCGCCGATTCGCGTTCTACGCGCTCCAGGGCTTGCTGGGCCTGGTCGATGTCGCGGCAGCACTGTTCAAAACGCTCCACCGCGTGCCGTGCCAGTTCGAGGGCGTCACCCGCCCGCCTAGCCAGGAGCTGCGCAGCTGCCAGTTCGTCGGCGAGCACGGCTGCCCGTTCTCCGGCCCGGACCGGGTCACTGTCCTGGAGTCCGGTGAACTCGGCGACGGCCAGTTCGGCGGCGAGTCGCTCGGCCACGCTTTGCCAGGCGGTAACCAGTTCGCGTAGCTCGTGCTGCTGCGCGGTGGGCAGGACGGCCGCCCGTACGGCAT
>JBDTDN010000218.1:0-4754 GCA_039923055.1 Jatrophihabitantaceae bacterium | reverse complement strand
CCTTCATCGGACGTCAGGTGCGGTGCAGGCGGGTGAACAACTCCGCGGGGCGGCCGGGGCCGCGGGTCACGAACTGGCCGGTGCCCAGGAGTTGGTGTTCCAGTGCGCGCCGGAATGTGTCGCGTTGCAGCGGTCGGCCGGCGATGGCCTGGTGGACCAGTCGCAGTTCGCGCAGCGTGAACGTCTCGGGTAGTAACCGGTCGGGGTCGGGCCGGTCGGCGTAACGGGTCTGCAGGTCCTGCACCGCGAGGGCGATGATGTCGCCGTGTCCGTAGGGCAGTCGCCCGGGTCGGTCGGTCGGCACGATGCGGGTCTCGTTAACCAGCCGGGTATCAAGGCGATGGAGTGCGACGACGTCCACGTGGGCGACTGACAGGACCCACCCGCGGTCATCGCGCGCCGGGTCATCGAATACCTGCAGCTGTCGTGGCGCCAGTCCGTCCACGCCCGCCTTGTCGCGTAGGCCGCGGTTGACGGCCTCGCTCAACCGCTCACCTTGGTGCAGGAACGTGCCGGGCAGACCCCACCCGTACCCGTTCTGCCGCCGCACCTGCAGCACCGCAAGTACCGGTTCATTCGAGTCTGTAGCCAGCAGGGTGAGTAGCGCTGCGTCGACCGCGACCGATGGACGCGGGTAGTCGATCAGCCGCTTCCCGCTTCGGTCGCGGTGCACGTCAGGTGTTCTGTCGGTGGCCACTTCTACAGTATTGCGTATTAGCGCGAGTACGCGCAAACTAGGTATATCGGAGGGATGGGCGAGATGATGTTGACGACAGCACAGACAGATCGGGCATGCGGGGTACTGCTTGCCACGGCCGCCGGTGACGCGTTGGGTGCGGGCTATGAGTTCGGGCCGCCGCTGTCCGCGAACACCGAGGTAGCCATGAAAGGTGGCGGCACGTTCGGTTGGGCACCGGGCGAGTGGACCGACGACACGTCGATGGCGATAGCAATAGCGGAGGTCGCGGCGACCGGCGCCGATCTGGGTAGCGATGACGCCCAGGACCGTATCGTCGCGCGATGGTGCGAATGGGTGCTGAACGCCAACGACGTGGGCATGCAGACCCGCAGCGTGCTCGGTTCGGTCAGGCACGACAGCGACGCCAGCACCGCGGCCAGTGCCCGGCATGCTTCGGAGGCGTTGCACAAGCGCACGGGCCACACCGCAGGCAACGGATCGTTGATGCGTACCGCACCAGTAGCCCTCGCCTTCCTCGACGACGAGACAGGTCTGGTGGCCGCGGCTGCGGCGATCAGCGCCCTCACTCACTTCGATCCCGAGGCCGGCGAGGCGTGCGTGCTGTGGTGTCTGGCGATCCGGCACGCGGTGTTGACCGGTCAGCTCGATCTGCGCGACGGACTCCGCGTACTCGCCGAAGATCGTCGGCTGGTCTGGGCTGCACGCCTCGACGTGGCAGAGGCCGGCACGCCTGCTCAGTTCGCCCGTAACGGCTGGGTGGTCCAGGCGCTTCAGGCCGCATGGTGCGCGATCACCACCACCGCTATCCCGGTCGACGACCCGTCTCGGCGGACGTTTCGGGTCGATCACCTGCGCCTGGCGTTGGAGGCGGCGGTGCGCGGTGGACGCGACACCGACACCGTCGCCGCGATCACCGGCGGACTGCTCGGGGCTGCGTACGGCGCCTCAGCATTGCCTGCTTCGTGGCGGCTCCTGCTGCACGGCTGGCCCGGACTGCACGCCCAGGACCTCGTCGAACTCGCGACGCGCATCGTGACCGGCGGCTGTCCGGACCGCTTCGACTACTCCTACCGCGGATATGGCGGGCTCGACGCCCTCGCGCAGCACCCGTACGACGATCACCTCTGGCTGGGTGGGATCGGTGCGCTGCGCACGCTACCCGCGGGCGTTGACGCGGTGGTCTCGCTCTGCCGAGTCGGTGCGGACGACTGCCCGGCCGCAGCCGAACACGTCGAGGTTCGCCTCATCGACCGCGATCCCGACGAGCAGAACGTCAACCTGGACTTCGTCCTTGACGACACGGTCGCGGTGATTCAGGCATTACGCGCCGAGGGTCGCACCGTGCTGGTGCACTGCGTCCAGGCCCACAGCCGCACACCCACGATCGGCGCGCTGTACGGCATGCGGTTGCGCGCAGTGACGGCTGATGTGGCGCTCGCCGACGTCCTTGCCGCGCTACCGCAAGCACGTCCGAACAGGCGGTTTCAACGCGCTCTCCAGGCGGCTGAACCGGCGCGATGAGAGCCCCGAAACTGTCGTACCCAGCTGCGATCCTTAGCGTGAAAGGGAGGAACAATGACTGAAATCCTGTGGATCAGATCCCACGTGGAGCGGTTGCTCCAAGACCAGTGGGACCAGTGCCAGGTCGCTGTCGACGACGATGGTGACTATCCGTTCTGTCACGGCACGGCGGCGTGTTGGGTTCGGGTCATGGACTCGGATCCGGTGATGGTGCGGGTGTTCGCGCACGCCGCGATGGGCATCCGACCGTCGATGAAGGTGCTTCATGAATTGAACGAGATCCAGTCTCGGCTGCTGAGCGCGACGGTCGCACTACAAGGCGATCTCGTGGTTGTGCACCAGACGATCAGTCCGGTCGGCTTGACGCAACCCGTGCTCGCGCAAGCCCTGCACTCAGTCGGCGGCGTGGCCGACGACATCGGGCTACTGCTCGCCTCGATGTTCAACGGCGCCACACCGTTCCCGGCCGAGGACTCCGAATCGCAGGACGCCGCCTGACGTTCGTGCGGTACCTGCCGACCGGCTGATCACGGCAGGAGCTCGGATCAGCATGGCCAGTGGCTAGGTGTCGCGACCGTCGACGTTCTCAGTCACGCGACGCTGCCTATAGGTCGACCCAAGGAGGCGGCGAGCGCATCGAATGCAGGTTGCACGATGCGGTAGTAGGACCAGCGGCCGCGCTGTTCGCGGGTGATCAGCCCGGCGTCGACGAGTTGCTTGAGGTGGTGGGACACGGTTGGTTGGGACAGCCCGACCGGGTCGGTCAGGTCGCAGACGCAAGCCTCACCGTCGGCTTGTGCAGCGATCAGGGAGAGCAGACGGACTCGGGTGGGGTCACCGAGTGCTTTGAAGACGTGGGCGAGGCGTTCGGCGGCGTCGACGTTCAGGGCGCCGCCGGTGACGGGACTGCAGCATGCGACGAGGTCACCAATCATGGGCGGCGCCGAAGTAGCCATACCGACAGTCTGCCACCCTCATTGACATTCGTCGATGCATCGGCCATGATCGATACATCGAAGAATATCGATGTTAAGGGGTGATCATGACAGAGTCCGACGTACGTGAGCAGGTCCGATCCCGCTATGCCCAGGCCGCCGAGGCGGTGACTGCTGCGACCGGCCGAACCGCGCTGGCCGTGGTCGATGCCGATCAGTGCTGTGCACCCAGCGTGTCGCCGGGCGACCTGGCCGACGCGAACGCGTCCTGCTGCGGCGGCGGGGGTGAGGTGGATGCCGCGTTCGGGTCGAGCCTGTACTCGGCCGATGAACAGGGCGAACTGCCTGCAGAAGCTGTCGCGGCCAGCCTGGGTTGTGGCAACCCGATGATGGTCGCCGAACTCGCGGCCGGCGAGAAGGTGCTCGACCTCGGCTCGGGAGGTGGCATCGACGTGCTGCTCTCAGCCCGCAGGGTCGGACCGTCCGGCTTCGCGTACGGCGTCGACATGACCGACGAGATGCTCACCCTGGCCCGCGCCAATGCGACCAAGGCCGGCGTGGTCAACGTCGAGTTCCTCAAGGGCATCATCGAGGACGTCCCGCTACCGGACGGCGCGGTCGACGTGGTGATCTCCAACTGCGTGATCAACCTGTCCACCGACAAGCCTGCGGTGCTGGCCGAAATGTTCCGCGTTCTCACCCCGGGCGGCCGGATCGGTATTTCCGACGTCGTCGCCGAAGACCACCTCACCGCGGCAGACCGTGCCGAGCGCGGCTCCTACCTCGGCTGCATCGCCGGCGCCCTGTCCCGCAGGGAGTACCTCGACGGGCTGGCCGCGGCCGGGTTCACCGACGCCGAGGTCACCTTCACCCACCAAGCCGCCCCCGGCATGCACAGCGCGATCATCCGCGCCGTCAAACCCGCCAACTCATCGCCCACAGTCGGGTAAGCCCGGGTCTACGGCCGGTGCGGGTCGGGCATGATCGAGGTCATGATCTGCTCGCGTCGGTTCGGCCGCTACACCCTGGGCGCTCGGCTGTATGACGTGCTGTCGCTGGAACGGCCGGTCTACCGAACAGGTCGGTTGGCGGGTATCAAGTCGCTACGGCTCCGGCCCGGGGATCGGGTGCTCGATCTGGGGTGCGGGACCGGGCTGAACTTTCCGGTGTTGGCTGCGGCCGTCGGGCCATCCGGCACCATCGTCGGGGTGGATCTGAGCGGACAGATGCTGGCCCGCGCGCATGCTCGGGTGCAGCGGCATGGGTGGGCCAATGTGTGCCTGGTCCAGGCCGACGCTGGTACCTGCGACCTGTCAGCCCTGTTTGGTGGGGAACCTTACGACGCGGTGCTGGCCACGTTCTCGCTGTCGATCATCGGGGACGGGCCGGCAGCATGGCGTTCGGCGCTGGCCGCGACTCGGCCGGGTGGCCGGATCGCGGTGGTGGATCTGGCGTTGCCTGTCGGCCGATGGTCGGTACTGGCGCCGCTGGCCCGGTTCGCGTGTTTCACCGGTGGCGTCGATCTGCATCGTCGGCCATGGCGGTGGGTTACTCGCGACCTGGGCGAGGTCGAGCAGCGCTCACTGCGCGGCGGACAC
>JBDTDN010000217.1:0-2801 GCA_039923055.1 Jatrophihabitantaceae bacterium | reverse complement strand
TACTCGTTCGGATTCCCGCTGCACCTGGCGGAGTTTTGATGCATTACGCACCGGCATCTGGTGCGCGCGGTGCCGCCTGCCGTAGCACCCATCGACCTGTAGCACCCATCGACGTGACCTGGAACCGTGCGCCCAAGGCACGTCGGGGGGGCGGGCGGCCGGGGCTCGCCGGGAGCGGAGGGTCCAGTGCTTCGCTCGGATATCGACGTGGAGAGTCGGCCATCCGATGACGCCGTGACGTTCGGCGATCAGGACGCAAGACGGCGCGTCCCAGTGACCGTTGAAGCACGGTAACTGGGCGACAACCGCCCGCGTGGTTGCGGCGAGCTCAGACGGGCGTGCTGTCGTACCAGTCCAGGACCCTGAGCGCGCGGAGCGTGTTCCAGCGGCTGGGCTGCCCGTCGCCGTCGTCCATCGCGAAGTGCACCGCGCCGGGATGGGTGTTCTCCAGCAGCCAGCTGCCTTCGGGCTGCTGCTTGGCCCGCAGCATCGTGATCGCCTCGGCCAGTCGCGGATCCGGCACGTCGCCGGAGGAGCGGAAGTAGTCCAGCGCCCGCAGCACGTCGTAGTGCCACCAGGTGGGAAATGAGAATCCCAACCAGTCCGGGTCGACCACCTCGCCGGTGCTCAGCCGGCGGAATAACCGGCGGTCGAGCAGGTACTCCTGCCCACGGCGGCGCGCGGCGGCGGAGCGCACCGAACCTGCGGTCGCCCGCTCGTGCTCCCGCAGACCCTCCAACACGCAGATCGTGGACGCGAACGATGACCGGACCGAACCATTCTCGGCCTCACAGTTCCAGCCGCCGTCTGCGAGTTGCTCGCCGAGCAGCCGGTCAACAATGCCGCCGACGTCCACGCCGAAGTACGCGCCGATCGCCACCGTCCGGCCGTTGATGCACGGCTCGACCTCGCCGTCGAAGAACGGCTGCTTGGCGTGCTCCCAACGGCAGTTCTGGCCAACCAGAGCTATCATCTCGCGCGCCGACGGGTCGTTCGGGTCGAAGCCGAACTGGCGCAGCAGGTCCAAGGTGTGCAAGGTCGAGGTCCAGGGCTGGCCCTGGGCGAAGTCTCCACGGAAGCTCGCCGGAAAGCACGCGCCGCCTGCCCACTGGCCGTCGTCATCGCGCATCCCAAGTAGCCGGGCACCCCAACCCTGCGTCGAGACGCGGGTGCGCTCGGTGGCCACCACGTCCACAGGCGCACCTCTCAGATCGCGCAGTACCTGCCAGCGCAGGGCTGGATCGGAGTCGAGGAGCCAGTCCTGGAGTGTCATGCGCCAAAAGATATGCTCGCCCGCCGACAACACGACGAGTCGTGGGTGTGCGGACGCGCCGGAGCGCGTCGCTGGACCCACGACTCGGGCAGTGATCCGCCGACGCGGGCCGTCAGCTCTCGCACAGGCAGAACGGATGGCCGGCCGGGTCCAGGAAGACGCGGAAGGTGATCCCCGGCTGCACATCGGCTTTGGTGGCGCCGAGCCCGAGCACGGCGGTCTCGCCCTCGTCCAGGTTGTCGACGACGACGTCCAGGTGCATCTGCTGCGGCGCGGCCTGGCCGGGCCACTGCGGCGCTGCGTAGTGGCTGACCTGCTGGAAACAGATGCAGTTCGAGCCGTCGGCCGGGCGTATCTCGACCCAGTCGCCCTGGTCCTTGACCTGCCAGTCGAGTAGCGCCCCGTAGAACACGGCGAGGGCGCCCGGATTGGGGCAGTCGATGACGACACTTGGGAAGCGTGCAATGGCCACCGGAGCACCCTACCGGCGCCCACGGTGGTGGTGCGCTACCGCCGAGTCGCAGGAACAACGACGTGCCGCAGTTCGCCGTTGGCGAAAGTTGAGCGTGAGAGGCTCAATCTTGGAATTGAGCGAGGTAGACTCAAGTTGTTCCTGGCAGCGACCGGATTGGCCGGTCAGGCACCCTCAGGAGGTTGGAATGAACGCAATGTCACTGTTTACCCGAAACGACCCGATCACGGACTTCGAGGCTGTCATCCGCAACGCGTTCGGTCCGGTGACGCCCGCGACGTACTCGCCGGCGTCGGAGATCGTCCGTGACGGCGACGATGTAGTGGTCCGCGTGGAGTTGCCAGGTCTTGACCCGACCAACGATGTGACCGTCGAGCTCGACCGCGGGCGCCTGGTGGTCAGCGGCGAGCGTCGCGATGAGCGCGCCGAGTCCACTGCGGGCCGGCCGTTCAGTGAGGTCAGGTACGGCTCGTTCCGGCGGGCATTCAAGATGCCTTCACATGTGACGGCCGACGCGGTGAGCGCGTCCTACGACGCGGGCGTGCTGAGCGTCCGGGTTGTCGGCGCCTACGCGGGCACTAGCGCGCAGCGGATCAGCGTCACCAGCGGTGCCGCGCCAACGGAGAAGCGAACGGTTGACTCGGTGGACGAGCCGACACCGTAAGGCTGTTCCCCGAAACGGCTACCTGCGAGCGAAGCTGATGGCTCGGTCGCGGCAGCCGGTACCAGCGTGACGGCGGGCCCGGTCCCCTTCGTGGGGCCGGGCCCGTCGGCGTCTACAACGTGCTCGTCTCCAGGATGATGCGCGGGAGCGAGGCCGGGGCGCATCCGGCCTTGGCGCGCACTGTCATCGTTGCCGCAACGGTGGCACTGATCGGCGTTCTCGGCCCGAGCGATGGGCTGGCGGTGCTATTGATCGGCGCGGCCATGGCGGGCTGGTTTGGCCTGGCATCTGTGGGCGCCACGAGCCGGCGACGAGAAGCCTGGCGCTGGGCCGTTGCCTGCTGAGTGGGTCGGGAAACCACGCTGCACTGTGACTGCATTGCAGCTACCATG
>JBDTDN010000216.1:0-3595 GCA_039923055.1 Jatrophihabitantaceae bacterium | reverse complement strand
ATCGAGCGTGCCGGTTTTGGCGCGCACAACCACTGTGCCGACCTGACCGGTCTGTCCGGAGAGCCCGTTGGCCTTGAGCAGATCGAGCACCGTCTGCGTCTGGGTGTGCGGAAGGGTGAAGACCTCTTTGTACGTGGCGCCTCCGGCCGCGCTCGCCAGTGCCTGCGCACCGATGATGAACGCGATCCAGCCGACGACCACCCACCAGCGCTTCTCGACGGCGAAACGGGCGATCGTCTTCATGGATTCTCCCAGTGGCAGGCGTGATTGCCAGCGTCAGCAGTCGTCACGTATGGCGTTGTTCATGTGCGGGTATGGGTACAAGGTCCCAATGCACCAACGTCGAGGTGGGCACTTCCGGTTCCCGGTCCGAGGGTGGAGAGATGACGATCACGCATGAATCGGGGCCGGAGATCGGCAGTGACCAGGATCGCTAGCAGTGCGCTTGCAAAAACTAGCACTTGTCGGTCACACTGGAAAGGTGATAGTCGAGGGGCCGAAAGAGCAGGCCAAGCGGAGCAGCGTTGCAATCGGTGAATTCATCCGTGAGCAGCGCGAGCAGGCTCAGGTTTCGCTGCGCCAACTGGCGCGGCTCGCTGGGGTCTCCAACCCGTACCTGTCCCAGATCGAACGCGGGTTGCGTAAGCCCAGTGCGGACATCTTGCAGCAGATCGCCAAGGGGCTGCGGATCTCGGCCGAGCAGCTCTACATGCGGGCCGGAATCCTGGAGACCCGAACTGGGAATCCGGAACTGGTGTCCGCCATTCTCGCCGACCAAGGCCTCGGCGAGCGGCAGAAGCAGGTACTCGTCGATATTTACGAGTCGTTTCGTCGCGAGAACGCGCAGGACGCCGGCGAACACGCAGTCGAACATCACGTAACCGCTCAACTCAACCAGTAAGGGAAGTGACACCACATGTCGATCACCAGTGACATCCGTAGCTACGCCGACACCGCGCTGGGCCAGGGCAAGCAGGTCCTCGATCAGGCGCAGGCACAGCTCAACGACGTGACCGGGCAGGCGAACGAGTTCGTCAGCAAGCTCTCGGACAAGATCACCGAAAGCGCCAACGTCTCCGGTCTGACGAGCAAGGCCACCGGCGCCGTCAACGACCTGCGTGCGCAGGCCGAGAAGGCGATCAACCTGGACGCGATCAAGTCGGCCATCGAGCCGTACCTGGCGCAGGCCAAGGGCTACACGACGACGGTCACCGACCGCGCGGAGAGCCTGCTGTCCACGGTCAAGAACGACAAGCGTGTCTCGAACCTCGTCGACTCGGTCGAGTCCTTCACCGGCACGGTCGTCGAGACGGTTCAGGACAAGGTCATCAAGCCGGTGCAGTCCCTGACCGGTCGCGGCGCCAAGCCTGCGACCAAGCCGACCGCTGCGACCAAGCCTGTTGTTGCGACCAAGCCCGCTCCGGTCAAGGCCGCTGCCAAGCCAGCCACGAAGCCTGCCCCAGCCAAGCCGGCTATCAAGGCGACCGCCAAGGCGACCGCTCGCAAGTCCTCGGTGCGTCGATCTGCGAAGGCCTGACGCGCCACTGCTCACCAGCGCTGCCCCGTTCCGGCTTCGGCCGGAGCGGGGCAGCGCTGTTCGACGGACCGGGGATCGTGCCGTCATCGGTAGGCTGAGCCGGTGAACATCCTTGACGACCTCTACTACTGGACCGACCACGTCCTGTCGTGGGGATTGTTCGCACTCTGGATCTGGGCCTTCTCGGACTGTGTGACGCGCAAGGGCGAGGCGTTTCCGGCCGTCGGCAAGTTGACCAAACCCGCCTGGTTGGGCATCTTGGCTGGCGCCATCCTGCTTGGCTTCCTGACCGTCCAGCCGTTCTCCTCGGTAGCCAGCCCAGTGGGCATCATCTCCCTGGTCGCGACCATTGCGGCCGCCGTCTACCTCGCGGACGTGCGCCCGGCGGTCCGTGAGATCAGTGGTGGCCGCTGATGGCCTTGACCGAGCGCTTCGTAACGGCCCGCGACGTACCGTCCGAGCTGCGACTGCCACCGGGTCCGCGCCTGCCCGCTATCGTGCAGACAGTCCTGTTCATGACGCAACGGGAATGGATCGGGCCGCGCTGGCAACGCCGGTACGGCGACGTCTTCGCGGTGAATCTCGCTCCTGCGGGTCGGGGCGTAATACTCACCCGACCCGAGGACATTCGCGAGGTCTTTGCCGGACCGGCGGACACCTTCCATGCTGGCGAGGGCAATGCGATCCTCGGACCGATCATGGGGGAGCACTCAGTGCTGCTGCTGGACGAGGATGCTCATCTGGCTGCGCGTAAACGGGTGATGGCGGCGTTTCACGGTGAGGCGATGCGTGGCTACGCCGAAATCATCGAGCAGTTGGCCGCAGACCAACTCAAGACGTGGCCCGTGGGCGAACCGTTCGCCGTGCACCAGCGGATGAACGACATCAGCCTGGAAGTCATCATGCGGATCGTCTTCGGCATCGGTGAGGGTGAACGGCTGGAACAGCTACGACCGATGTTGCAGCAGATGGTCCGGATCGGTCCGACCATCTTCATCGGCTGGCTCTACCCGGTCCTGAATCGGGTCGGCCCGTGGCGCCGCTTCCAACAGAACAAGCGTTCCACCGACGCATTGATCTACGCCGAGATCGCCGAACGCCGCCGCGCCGACGATCTCGTCGGGCGCACCGATGTGCTGTCCAAGCTGCTCGTCGCCGACCCGGCCCAGAGCGATGATGAGTTGCGCGATCACTTGATCACGCTGCTGCTTGCCGGGCACGAGACGACGGCATCCACGCTGGCCTGGGCGTTCCACGACCTGACCCGCAGCCCGGGCGCGCTGGCCCGAGTGCAGCGAGCCGCCGACGAGAGCGACGACGCCTACTTGGAAGCGACGATCAAGGAGGCCATGCGGCTGCATCCGGTGATCGCCCAGGTGGCGCGTCGGCTGGCCAAACCTGCGCGGGTGGCCGGTTACGACCTACCTGCCGGGATCGTCGTGTTCCCGTCGATCACGTTGGTGCAGCACAATCGGTCGATCTATCCCGCGCCGTACGAGTTCCGTCCGGAGCGCTTTGTCGGCACGAATCCTGCGCCGGCAACATGGATCCCGTTCGGCGGAGGTATCCGGCGCTGCCTGGGTGCCGCGTTGGCGATGACCGAGGCGCAGGCCGTGCTGAAGGCGGTACTGCAGCATGTGGAGGTATCGGCGGTAGGCGGTCCGGAGCGCGCCAAGACGCGCAACGTCACTGCCGTGCCCAGCCGCGGGGCGCGGATCGTCATCCACCCGCGCTGACCGTCGTTTCCGAGTTCCGGAACAGCGCAGGACTGCAGAAGCGGTCTCAGAGGCCGACAGCATCAACCGATTCTCCGAGGTGCATGATCGCGTCGGCATCCGCAGGTGGTCAGTGGAAAAATCGATGGCCAAGCGAACTAGGACCCGCTCGCGAGTGAGCCCATCGGATCCCATGCAGGAAGCACGATGGGCTCGGTGTCCAGCGCGCGCAGTAGAGAGGCAGACAGCATTTCGCGCCGGACCGCGATCTCGAAAACGTGCTCTCCGAACCAGTTGTCGTTCATGGTCCACATGCCCTTGTCGCCACGCTCATCGCCCCAAC
>JBDTDN010000215.1:0-3969 GCA_039923055.1 Jatrophihabitantaceae bacterium | reverse complement strand
GGCCGTGGTCGTCGGCGCACTCAGGGCAGTCATGATTCGGCGGGGATTTCCTCCCACCACTGACACCACCAGTCCTGCCCGACCAGGACGCGGAGCTTGGGGTGCCAACAGTAGGAGATCGACTCGTCGACGTTCAGGTAGTACAGGCAGTTCTTGCAACTCTCCTCACCGCGCGGCTTGCCCTTGAGTACGGCATCGTCAGCCAGGATTTGCAGCTCGCGTAGCTTGACCTGGTCGAGTTCGGTCGGCTCGGGGGCCGCTATTCCGGTGTCCGCCATCGATGCGCCTCCGCTGAATGAGAGTGATTATCAACTGATATCTATTCTCATTCTAGCCGACGCGTCCGACACCGGCGACCAGACCCTGCCCAGTCCAGTCCAGTCCAGTCCAGTCCAGTCCAGTCCAGTCCAGTCCCGCTAGGAACCGCTACAACTCGGATCATCGGGAGCGGAGTTGTTCCAGGTCTTCGTGACGATCGCCTGGCGCACCAGATCCTTCTTCAACTTCAGGAAATTCGCCTCGATCCCACCGGCCAGGACATAGGCGTTCTGCATCTGTCTACAGGGCACGGGCGAGCCGCCTGCAATGAATTCGGCTGCCGCGAAACCATTCGACAGAAAGACACCTGAGCCGATCCACCCGAAGTAGAAGCCGAAACCAAGCTTTGGGATCTCATCGGTGACGACCATGCCCACCGGGCCGAGTCGGCCGCCCTGGGCACTGGACAGTGGGTTGGGTGAGTTCTGCGTGCGGCTTCCGGTGAGCGTGAGCGCGCCGTTGGACATCTGAAAACCTGCATCGCCGCTGTACGAAATGTGTACCTGTCCACCGATCGTGTCGCCTGCCAGCGCGATCGACAGGACGATCGAGAAGGTAAATCTCAAATTGATTGAAAATGGCATCCCGCCAATCGGAAATGGAATCAGCACATGCGCCGGTACGACTACAAATTTCGGCGTCCTTGCGGTGGCCGTGTTGCTCGGAGCGGTCACCTGAGCCTTGAAGTCGGCGGTCCCGGACAATGCCTTGAACGAATCAACGAAGTTGGTGACCCGGCCGTTCGAGACCACCGCGGCACCGGAACCCACCAATGCATCCAGGTGAATGTCGGCATCCAACGAGCCGGACAGCGCCGCGGACCGCAAGCTGAGTTTGAACTCTTGGCTGCCATCCAAGCTGGGGATCCAACTCAGCGAATAGCCGACGCCGGCCACGGTCCCTTGCGCCTGCGGGCCTGAACTGGAATGGATTGCACCGGCGAGCAGACCCGGCCCCTTCACGATGTTGGCGATCGACGGGCCGACACCGTCGGGCGTATCGGCACCGGTCAGCGCTCCCGTTGCGGGCGCAACGCCGTCCGTCGGGGCAACGCTGTCCGTCGGTGCTGCCGTGTCCGTGGAGGCAACGCTGCCCGTCGGGTGCGCGGTTTCCGTCGGGACAACACTGTCGGTCGGGGCAACGCTGTCGGTCGGGGCAACGCTGTCCGTGGTCTGCGGCGCATCCGGCGACGACATCAATACGCCCGTGGACGGATCGGCAGCCTGATCTGCCCATTTGAGATTCGCATTCTTCACCACGTCCGGCAGCGCGGCCGGCGCCAAACCGACCTTCACATCGCTGCCCTGTTTCGTGACCGAGGTGACCGTCGCTGCGGTAATCCCCGTCAACAGGAGCACTTTCCCGGCAGCCAGCGTGTCCACCCCGGCTACCGAGCCGTCCAGCACCATCGACCGGCCGTCACTCCCCACGGCTTTCACAGTCTTGCCGCCACCGCCGCGCACAACGACCACGTCGTCGGCCAACGCAATGCTCGGATCCGGGAGCACGTCCGGACCGCTGGCGACCTGCGAGCCAGGACCGGCCGCTGGGCCGACTGCTGGGCCGGACGCGGCACCACCGGGCCGAGTGACGACGTAGATCAACGCACCCACGAGCACCACCACGAGGGCGGCAGCAAGCGAATACAGTCGACGGCTGCGCCGAGACCGGGGGCCGCTGAACCCGACCGACCGGGGTGGCACCGTGCCCGACGGCTGGGGTGGCACCGTGCCCGACGGCTGGGGCGCAGACCCGGGTACGGGCTCCGGCGGATACCACTGACCGTCAGTGGCCTGCCACCAGCCTGGGCCGGGCGGTTGACTGGTCACGACACTGCGTCCGACACGCACTTGGCGAGATGGTCGGCACGGTCACAACTGCCAGGACCGCTCGATCTCGTGCTACAGAGGACAGCCATGGTGGGAATCAAATCAGCACAAGACGCGCGTCGGCACTAGGCGAATCCCTAGTCTTTGGGCCTCCGGCTAACGCGATCCGGCAAGCGCAGCGACGGATCCGACCGTCACGGCTCGCGGTCAGGTCCCACCCGGTCAACCGGCCTTGGGTTCGCCTCGCTCGACGGCGGCCTTCTCGAATTCCGAGCGCGGCGCCTGCAATTGGCCCAACGCGACCACCTCCCGCTGAAACACCAACGCGCCGGTCCAGTCGGCGACCACGCGCACCTTGCGGTTGAACGTCGGCATGCGGGACACGTGGTACGTGCGATGCATGAACCAGGCAAGCGGGCCGCGCAGCTTGATGCCGTAGATCTCCGCGACGCCTCGGTACAAGCCGAGCGATGCCACGGACCCGGCGTACTTGTGCCGGTAGTCGCGCAGCGCGCCGCCGTGCACCGTCGCCACGATGTTGGCTGCGAGCGTCTTGGCCTGCCGGACCGCATGCTGGGCGCTGGGTGCGCATAGCGCGTTCGGGTCATCCTGGGACAGATCTGGGACCGAGGCGCAGTCGCCTGCCGCGAACACGCCACTGACGCCCTTGACCGTCAATCGCGCGGTGCAGGGCAGCTTGCCGTGGTCATCCAGCGGCAGGTCCGAGTCCTTGATCATCGGGTTTGCCTTGACGCCAGCCGTCCAGACCAGTGTTCCGGCATCGAAGGCGTCCCCGTCCGACAGCACGATGTGTCCGGCGACCGCGGACTCCAGGCGCGTGCTGAGCCGGACGTCGATATTGCGTTCGACGAGCCGGTCGACGGTGTAGGCCGACAGCCGTACCGAAACCTCGGGCATGATCCGGCTGGCCGCCTCGACCAGGACCCACCGCATGTCGCTCGGCACGATGCCGTCGATGTACCGCGTCGCGTACCGGGCCATGTCCTCCAGTTCGGCCATCGCCTCGACGCCGGCATAGCCGCCGCCGACGAAGACGAACGTCAACGCGCGATGCCGCTGCTCACGGTCCTGCGTCGACGCGGCCAGGTCCAGTTGCGCCAGTACGTGATTGCGCAGATAGATCGCTTCGCCGATCGTCTTGAAACCGATCCCACTCTCGGCCAGACCGGGAATCGGCAACAGTCGAGACACCGAGCCAGGGCAGATCACGAGCAGGTCGTACTCGATCTCCGAGGGCGCACCATCGCGAGGCTGCGCGATGACGAGCTTGCGGGCGTGCTCGATCCGGGTGACCGCAGCCGTGACGATGGTGCATCTGTTCAGCACCTTGCGTAACGGGACGACGACGTGGCGGGGCTCGACGCTGCCGGCCGCCGCCTCGGGCAGGAACGGTTGGTAAGTCATGTTCGACTGCGGCTCGACGACGGTGATTTCGGCGGCGCCCCGGGAAAGCTTCTTCTGCAGGCCGAGCGCGGTGTACATGCCGACGTACCCGCCACCGACGATGAGGATCCGGTTGGGATGCGATGCCGTTGTCATACCGACAACGCTAGCGATCCGGGGGCGATCGTGCTCGACCGGACGCATGCCGGCGAGGACCTCCAATCGGGTCATCTCGCTGGCATGCAGCGGGCCGAGCCCGCGATCGTGCTCCAGAAGCGCGGCGGCGGACTGATGCCCACGTAGGTAGTCGATCAGCACGGAGGTGTCGACCAGTGCTGTCATGAGCCGTCGCTGGCCAGGCGCTTTCCGGAGCACCGCTGCTCGACCCACGCGGGCCCGTCCACTTCGCGATCCTCCC